>JAUPKV010000121.1 GCA_030837265.1 Methanobacteriota archaeon | reverse complement strand
TTTTTCTTCACCAGATTTAAAGGAATCTTGTGCAGCTTTGTGTGAATCAACTTCAGCTTGTTTCAGGATTTCTCTCGCTTCAGCTCGAGCATCAGAGATACGTTTGTTTTTTAATTCTATGGCTTCATCAATCATTTTTTTCGCATTCTCTTCTGCTTTTTTGATTTCAGATAAGATTTCATTTTTAGCCATGTGAATCTCCGTCTCTCAAAATTTAAAATATAAATTAATGATTAAAAATCCCTACTCCAAAGGAGGTAGTTAACAAACCTTTGCGAATGAACTATATAACTGCTTCGGTTTTATCAAAGAAGAGAAAAATGAATATAATGATAAATCATGATATATCCTACACATAGGGATTTTTTAAGAAAAATAGAAATATAAATAGCAAAATATATGGTTAAAATCCAAAAGATTAAATATGACAGTAAAAAATAATTAAATAAAAACAGAGAAATTTAATAGGTGGAAAAAAAACCTATCGAAAATGGTTCTCAAAACAAGATCAGATAGAACCAAAGGGAATTATCAAATTTGAATTTGGGCTAGAAAACTCATTTATAATAATTTTAAAGTTCACTAACAAATAAATTTTTTTAGTAAATCAAATAAAACAAAGATAACCTCTTTTTTTTAAAAAAAATCTGAATTAAGCTTTACATCAGGAAGATTTAATGGGCATACATGCGCTAACTGAGCTAAGAACATTTTTTCTATGGACCTAGAAATTAAAGCAGTTAAACTTTTTAAAAACTCTTCCATCAAAATTAGCTTTTATCCTTACTCAAATTATTGACTTGCTGAGTATGAAGATTTTAGTATTCAGTTAAGATTGGAAATAGGGAGAACTTCCATTAAAAATTAATGGGTATTTGGAGGAAAAAAAACCAAAAAAAGGTTTTTTCCATAACCTACTTCAAAAAAGTTGGATAAAAAAATTATTAAAAAATGTTACCTAAGCCTATAAGGTTTCTTTGCATTGTAAGGAATTGTATGAATGTACGTCTTACGGAAGTCAGGATTGCGCATCATACAATAATCCGCATCCCTTTTGTATGCCTCATGCTTGCCCATACGCTTCCAGATAGCTGCCAACGGCTCCTCACATAAGTTTCCGAAAGAAAGAGGGGTATAAGCACACGGCATAATTTCCCCATCCGAAGCCGCATGCATCCAGCGTTTACCTGCAAAACACCCGAATAGATCAGGACCCATAAAGTAGGGAAAGGCGGTCACTCGAGGCCCTTCAAGCTTAACGTTCATTGTTTTCTGGAATTTCTCAAGCCTGGAAACATCTTTTCTTCCGATTACTTCATCTTCATGATCAAGCCAGCGCCCTACAGCAATAATTTCATAAATGGAAATTTCATGCATTCCAAGATCAGCTGCAAGGTTGTAGAATTCTTCAAGATTGTCGATGTTATGAGGAGAAACAACAACGAACATATCAGTAAGTATCCCCGCAGCATTTGCACTCCTGATTCCTGAAATTGCATCCCCGTAAGCACCGCTTCGCCCACGTATACGGTCATGCTCGGCTTCAAAGGGACTATCAAGACTTATTCTTGCTGCGTAAAGACCCGCAGTTTTAAGAGCTGCTGCCCTTTCTTCGGAAAGTCTGAATCCAGAGGAAAAGCAAGTAGCAATTGCCCTTGACTTATCAACTCTGGATACCATCTCTACAAGGTCGTCGCGCAACATTGTCTCGCCTCCATCAAAGGAGACAAGATATGTACCAAGGTCCAGACTTTGATTCACTGCATCGGAGATCTCATCCAGGGTCAATTCTCTGTCCGGCTTGATATCGGCAGCTCCGCAGTGAATACAGCGGTTTGGACAGCGAGCAGTAATTCCTATTGAAAACTGGTCTGGAACTCTTTTTTTCCTGATAGACGCGATCTCGGCGCTTATTACCCGGCTGAAAACGGGACCTGGAATAGGAGGGATCCATGTAGAGAAAATAATCTCTTTCTCGTTTATTGAGATGGGCTTTTCTTCCGCAAATATATTGTTGATTCGTTTCAGAAAGGGTTTTGCAAGCTGGGAAAGAGGACCTTCCGCATCGAGTACCATCTTTTCGTTTTTCGTACTGGCGTTTACTTTAAGCACCGGACTATCATATACTCGCATGAATACACCTGGTAAAGTTAGTAGCAAAGTTAAAAAGCCTTAAAAATGAAGTAAGACTGAACAATATCATCTTTATGTCCCGAGCATAAGTTCAGATGCTCTCAAGCATATCGATGGTTATATAATCGGTAATTTGAAAAAGCTTATCTCTTGCAGTACACTCTTTGAATGTAAGAAGTGTCTCTTTTGCGGCATTGACATGTAATTTCACTGCGTCTACGGATTTGTTTACTGCTTCTTCCTTTGACATGCTCTTCATGTAAACGTGCGGCAGAGTTTCAGATATAAACTTTGATTCTTTACCCTCAACCACTTCCAGAAACTCAAGAATATCGTCAACAATCTGGTATGCAGTTCCCAGTGAACTACCAAAGAACTTGAAGCGCTCCGCAATGATATCATCTGCTCCGCCAATATAAGCGCCCATAGAAGCACTGATTGCAAATAAGGAAGCCGTTTTATTGTATATACACTCAAAATAATTGTTTTCCTCAATATTTTCTTCATTTAGTCTCAGGTCAAGGACCTCTCCTTCAGCCATATCCATCCCTGCCTTTCCGAAATCACTGATAACTTTATTTCCATAAGGAGAAATAAATTCAATAGACTTTGCAATCATATAGTCACCGCAGAGAAGCGACCGGGAGTGTCCAAACTTTTGAGGAGCTGAAGGCAGGTTTCTTCTCATGAGTCCCTGATCCAGCAAATCATCATGAATAAGGGAAGCCGAATGCATCATTTCAACAGCAAGAGCAGCGCTTAAGCTTTGCTTATAAGAGCCGGAACAAATTTCACTTGCCAGAAGAAGTATAATCGGCCTGATTCGTTTTCCTCCGGCATTACAGACATG
>JAUPKV010000120.1 GCA_030837265.1 Methanobacteriota archaeon | reverse complement strand
ATGCAGCAGCTCCAATTGATCGGCAGTTCAGATTATGGCAAACTTAAACAAAGGTCGAAGACAGCATTCTGGCTGCCTGGCTTTCGATACACGATCCAAAATTATGGAAATTCTAAAAGTGCCTCTTTGCAGCCAGCTGCATAAATCCTATATCTTTTTGAAGTTAATGTACAGATGATTTTAACTGTAAATTGTATGGAAAATATAAAAAGAGGCTTCTAATGTTGAATATTATAAAAAATCAACTGGCAAGCGACAAGATTTCAGTAAGAATTATAACTACCTATATTATTTTTATAATACTTTTTTTCGGTGTGACAATATTAAGCTATTATTTACTGCCAGAGGAATTATTAAAGAATAAACATCCCCTGCATAATTGGAATACATCATCTCTTATCTGGGTTTCTACGCTGCAAATTTTTGGATTTAACTTATTTTCCGTGCTTATACTGCAAATCGGAAATCTTTTTGCGGCGCGGATAGATCAATCTGAAAAATTTCTACCATATGGATATTACGGATTCTTTACACTTATCATCTTCAATGCTCTTGTTTTAGGAACATGGTCTTTTTCCGTAGAACATGAAGCATTGCCTTTGTTGGGAAGAATCTGCAGAACATTCGACATATTCAATCGTGCTGGTTTATGGGAAATGACCGGACAGCTTTTTACCGTCTGTGCTACTGCAAAGGCAGCAATTGTTGTTATGGACGGGAAATCAACTGTTTCAAAAAAACTCCATGAGATCAGATTAGAAAAGATGGAAGTTTTTACTTTGATATTTGGAATTGTGCTCTTACTAATTGGCGCTTTTATCGAAAGCAATGCTATCATGAAGGCTTAATAGTTAACACTAAGAACTATCGAAAACAACTAATCCCAGTACCTGCTTTTCGATACACAGCAGGAGCAGGAAAACATTTTAATTAACCACAAATCCTAAGTGAATCAATATGCCAGATTGCACAAGAGATACTATCGGAGATACAATAAGAGAAGATGCTAAGGCACCTATCAGGAGCCCACTTAAAGAACATTTTCAGCTTAAAGAAACCATAGTCACTATCTCTGCCGATGACCAGAGCCATATAGAAGCTGCAAAAAAAGCAATTCTAATGCACAGGGCAGCTCTGGAGACGTTTATTCTCTCAGATCCTTATTTTCAGCTCACCCTTGAACCTTATGAGTGTCCGAAAATTGCTCCTGAGGTCGTCAGGAGAATGATAGAAGCCGGAAATACAATGGGAGTCGGGCCAATGGCTGCAGTTGCAGGTACGATATCGGCTCTTGCTGTGGAAGCAATGGTAGAAGCCGGTGCAAAATATGCAATTGTTGACAATGGTGGGGATATTGCACTTATTAACGATCGGCCGGTTGTGATAGGGATTTATGCGGGGCAGTCTCCTATTAAGGACCTTGGACTGATTTTCGAACCCAGTGACTCGATTACAGGCGTTTGCACTTCGGCAGGAACAGTTGGCCCCTCAATCAGTTTCGGGATGGCGGATGCAGCAACTATTTTTTCCGATGAAGTAGCTCTTGCGGACGCGGCTGCAACAGCCCTTGGAAATGAAGTAGGGATCGGAAAAGAGTCAGTTGAGGCTGCTTTTAAAGCCGTGAAAGGAGTTCCGGGAATTAAAGGAGCACTCGTGATCCAGGGAGAATTTATTGGTATGTGGGGGCAGGTACCAAAAATAACTCAGGCAAATGTAAAGTACGAATATATAACCAAAGCATGATATTAAAGTAATTTTGTAAATTGCTTCATTTAGAAACTTTTCACAAGGACTAGTTTTAAGCTAATTAGTTTTATTAGTTTTAATACTAAATATATGTTACAAAGGATAAACCTATATGGAAACAGGGAAGGATGAAACTTTGAAAGCTCTGGTTATCATAGACATGACTAACGATATGGTCTTTGAACAATTCGAACACGACGGACAGGTATATCACGGAAAATTAGTAGCTCCTCTGGCAAAGACAATTGTTGGCAGAATCGCCGGACTCATAGAAAAGGTTGTGAGTGAGCGAACAGTCAGTGTTTTCAGGCTTCCTAAAGATCATTATAACGCATTTTCAAACCCGGAGCTCGAACTCAAAGTTGCGGAATTGGGAATTGATGAAGTGTTCATAACAGGTCTGGTTGAAGAAGTTTGTATATATCAGAACTCTCTGGCCTTTCTCGAAAGAGGCTTTCGAACAAATGTTGTGAAAGGCTCTACTGTTCCTTTTGAGGAAGAAAAGGGAAAAGAAGCCCTAAAGGAACTTGATGCCTGCGGAGCAAGAATGGTAGATGGCGTTCCGGATGACATAAAGATTATCCTGCTTCTGGAAGATGAACACGATGAAAACTCCGAGGAAATAAAATCCGGAAAATGGCCGCCACACTGTATGAAAGGAACACCGGGAGCTATGACAGTCAAAGAGATAAAAGATGCGCTTGAGAAAAGATTCAAAAATTAAAAAATGATAATTATATTCTTCGATATACTCTCACACCTTCGATATGCCCTCACACATTGACATTAAATCCCAGATCCAGATCACAAGCTGGGATGCCCCCCCGTATTCCCCAGTTTTCCAGAGGCACATCGTATACCACGATCAAGGTATCCATTGAATCTATGCCTATTTTCATGAAATTGTCAACAATATTTTTGTACAGGAGTTTTTTGGCACCAAATGTGCGGCCTTTAAAGGCAGTGATTTCTACAAAAACGTGTTTCTCACTTTTTCCAGGAGGAAGGATATAATTCTCTGCTTTATACTCTTCAATCCTGATGTTTCTGTCAGATTCGGGTATCTTAAAAGACTCTACAAGAGCTTTATGGACAGCATCTGCAATTGAATGCTTTTCTTCAATTGTTCTTCCTTCAATCATACTCAACTTCACTAACGGCATAAAAATTTCACCTTAAGTCCCCTTTAAGTTAACAATATTATCCGTCGATTTTCTCCAGATATATCAATTCCACCTTGCTGCTCAATGATTCTCGCTTGAACTCCCTGTATCCCAACTTATGGTAGAGATAAAGATTTTTAACACTTTGCGCTCCGGTAAACAGTTCAAACCGGGATACTCCGGAATAAATTTTCTCAATCTCTATCATTAATCGAGTGCCTATCCTCCGGTTCTGCCAATCTGGATGCACTATCAGCCTACCTATACGACAAGTATTTCCCACTATGCAAGTTCGTACGGATCCTATAATTGAGTTACCACTAACAGCTATGAGGAACATATGCGTCTTGAACTCGTCCCGGATCTCTCCAATATCCTGAAGCAGAGGAGGGATACTCCAGTCATTATAGATTTGGGCTTCACCCTGATATGCCAGTTTCTGAAGAGCTAAGATTTCTGTCGCATCATCAAGAGTGGCTGGTATAATTTTGATTCGTTCCGCCATGTTGACTTTACCTAACTTCGTGAGAACAGAATTTCGTTCAATACCTATAAAATTAATGTAGATTTAATTAAAACTAAAACACGTAGTTAAAACTAAAACGAGTAAAATGTAGTAAATAATTTACTGTTAAAGTACTGTAAGATAGTAATTTTACTGATAAAGCTCCCTGGAAATTACATCTTACAATAAATTAACTGAGAAGTTGCTTAACAGGTTAATAGCCTGTCTATTTACATTTAGTACTATTAGAAGTTGATTCTTTTGTTGATTTGTTACTGGCCGATGGCTTGCTTGAACTTGATGACTTACATGTTGATTCTTTATTGTTTGTTGTCGGTTTATCACTGGTTGTTTTATTCTTGCAGGTTGAGGCCTTACTTGTTGTCGACTTACTTGTATCAGTCTTACTTGTTGTCGGTTTGCATGTTGTAGTTTTACTTACTGTCGGTTTGCAAGTTGTAGTCTTACTTACTGTCGGTTTGCAAGTTGTAGTCTTACTTACTGTCGGTTTTTCACTGGTTGAGGTCTTACAGTTGCTTGCTGTTTTTGTGCTGGTGGCAGGTTTACATGTAGATTTTTTAGTATCAGTTGTAGGCTTGCTGGTTGTTGAAGACTTATCACATGTATCAATTTTTGGTTTGCAGTTTGATGATTTACAAGATCCGTCATTTGAGTTACCAGTATTGGAGTTACCAGTATTGGAGTTACCAGTATTGGAGTTACCAGTGTTTGAGTTACCAGTGTTTGAGTTACCAGTGTT
>JAUPKV010000119.1 GCA_030837265.1 Methanobacteriota archaeon | reverse complement strand
GCTTACAGAAACTGAAGGAAGGAATGCAGTCAAACTTGCAAGGAAGACAATTGAATCTTTCCTATTAGAAAACAGACTCCCGGAACTTCAAGAGTTGGATTTTAAGCTTTCGCCGGTATTCGGGGAAATGAGGGGTGTTTTTGTCACACTTACGAAGAACGAGCTCCTTAGGGGCTGTATAGGTCATCCATATCCGGATTCAATACTTAAGGACGCAATCGTGGACTCAGCAATCTCTGCGGCAACCCGCGATCCGCGTTTCCCACCTGTTGGAGAAGACGAACTGAATGACATAGTTGTTGAGATAACTGTACTTACTCCTCCGGAGCGAATCAATGCTCCTCCAAAAGAACTTCCCAAACTTATTGAGATCGGCAGGCATGGTCTTATTGTAAAACAAGGCTACTATCAGGGACTGCTGCTCCCTCAAGTTGCCCCTGAACACAATATGGATTCTATAGACTTTCTGTGCCATACTTGCTTAAAAGCCGGACTCTCTCCTGATGCCTGGCTTACTGGAGCTGAAGTCCACTGTTTCGAAGGACAGATCTTTAAGGAAAGAGAACCAAAGGGCGAGGTTTTTGAGGAAAAATCCACATGTAAATAAGGCTACAATCCTAAAGCTATATGTAGAAAAACATAAGAGAAACTAGGAACCTAGACTGTCTTCCTAATTTCAATACTTGACTTTTCTTCACAGGTCAGTTTCTATCAAAGTTATATGTTTCCAGATAGTTTAAAGCCCGTAGCAGAGCTTTTTTTGTGGAAAGACTGGTGCCTGAGAATTAAATACTTTAGTTTCCTCTGCTAGAGATAATTCCGAACTCAAGCATCCACATTTTCGGCAATAATAAAGGATATTAGAGCCAAGGATCAGGCGTTTAAGTTCGGTTTTACATGCGCCACAATACATAGAATAACTGGCCTTCTTCATACAGACTCCTCATTCATAAATCATAATTGAGTCAAGTCTTGCAGTACCTAGCTTAGTCCAGTATCTGCATACAGGACAGTATTGAGTCTTGCCGTCCAAACTCACTTTCAATTTGGAATGGCATTTTGGACATATTTCTAGACATTTCGTAAATAATACCCCTTAAATTTAGCTTTGCTTTTCCGAATGTGTCCGTTTTTCTATTTTCTGAATACAATTACTTACTTTATGTAGTAATATTATATTTCATTTTCGTATTACATGTTAATTAATTTTACTATCGCCAATGTTTTATACTGATAATAAAAAGGTCAGTTTTGTTAGATTTCGGAAAATGAAGAGTTTCAAGTTATTTTACGGCCAATAAACCTGGTTGGAATAGATAAATCGCTTTTCTTTCCTTACTCGTATTTATTAAAGGCGCAAAAAAAGAGTATTAGAGCGTTTAGCTCTCATACTCTTTTGGAGGATATAATCCGTTTTGAGGGTAATACACGTTCGTTTTCTATCTGTTCGCACATTTTTTATAAGTAACTGATGGGCAGTAAATCTCCAGAAATTACCTAAAGGTTACTATATCAAGGGGATAGTTCCATAGTTACTAACATAATGTTAGTATTCATTCTATTTAAATTACACGGACAATGCAGCATCCCCAAATACTAATCTCTTGTAACTTCCAACAAAATCACATAGTCATGTAAATGAATTATTTTTGAATTTTTTCTTACAAATCTTTTAGATTTACCTTTTTTGCACAACAAGCAGCCCATAGAGAATTGTACTAGGAATTGGCGGATTTCTAGGGGTTCCTTTTGCTATTTTCTCTTCAGGATAGCCGAGGTTTTCGCAGGTATAAAGCTCAGCTTCAATTCCCATTTCTTTGAGAATTTCAGCAACCTCGATGGAACCAAATGTCTCTTCCGGGAGCAAAAAAATATTTCTCCCGTTCTTTAATTCCTGGATCAGTTCGGCTTTTGCCGGCTCAAAATCCCTGCCATGTGCTGTAATTGAGCATAGGTTGGTCAGGTTAATTTTCGTACGGGCGCAGGCAACCTGCATAGAAGAAATTCCTGGAATTACCGTATCTTTTTCCCCTGCAAATTTGCCGAGTCCTGAAAACATGGGATCTCCCGTGGATAAAACGACTGCATCGGCAGGCAGGAGGTGAAGAGATTTATAGTCTTTAATAGTTTTTGCTTCACAGGTTATGTATTCCTGGGCAAGTTCAAGAGCTCTTTTTGCACCATAAACTACTGAAGCCCTTTTAATTGCCTTAATCCCTTCTTCCGTAAGCATGCCGGGCCCGACTCCGACTCCTACCACTATCATAACATATCTTTCCTGTCACCGATTTTAAGTTAAAATAAAGTACAAGATTTGAAACTCAATTTTCACTGTCCAGAAGGACAGCTCCGTCTCGGTCGATCACGACAATTCTTGCGCCTTTTCCCTTTTTCACTGCCATTTCGAAGGCTTCTTTCAAGCGCACATTTTTGGGGGATTTTTCAAGCATTTCAACAACAGTTGCGTATCCGCTGTTTTCAAGCATCTCAGGATTTCCCCATTTAAGGACAAGGCCTGGGAGCCCGCAGATTATTACATCTCCCGATGCAGATTCAAGTCCTTCTGAGATCCTGCTTCCGACCATTACAACGGTATAGTCAGGAAAGAGCATATGAGAAAAACGCATTCCAACCCGACCTGTAGTCAGAACCACCCTATCGGTACACCGAATTAAATCCCCTCTCATTTCCCCAAGATGGTCATTCCAGGGCTCAACAAACCCTGTACTTCCAAGAATGGAAATCCCGCCTTCGACCCCTATTCTGCTATTCAGAGTCTCCTTTCCTACTTTTTCACCCTCTGGAATAGAAATAGTGACTTCAGCTCCCTTTAAATTTAGTTCCTCAACTGCTTCCTGCACCGCAGCTCGGATTTGTTCCATAGGTTTTGGGTTAATTGCAGGCTGCCCTCGAGGAACCTGGAGCCCGTCCCGCCTAACAATTCCTATGCCTTTTCCTCCGAAAATTCGGATTTCATTTGCTTCCCTCGCCTCGCCTACAAAATCGAGCCCCCGGGTAATGTCTGATTCATGATCATTTGAAATTTTTTTTACAACTGCACGTCCTGGAGAAGACTCGCTGACATCTAGATGTGCTCTTAGTCCTATAGGAGTCGGGACAGATACTCTAGTAACTTTT
>JAUPKV010000118.1 GCA_030837265.1 Methanobacteriota archaeon | reverse complement strand
TCTTCTTGATGCCGATACAGTGCTGGAAGAAAATTAAAACGGAAAACTTCTAAAAGAATTTAAACATGATAATTCTCTCGGAATAGCAAGCGGAGGAGTTTATTATGATACCGGGGGGAAACTTTCCAGGGAAAAGACAGATGAAAACCTTCCCCGTGGCACAGGAAGGATCTGGAGGAAAGAATGTTTCTTTGAAACCGGCGGTTACGAGGTTGAACCATCCCCGGATTCTATTTCAAATGTTAAGGCTTTCCTGAGAGGGTGGAAACTCAAACAATACGTTAAAATCATCCAGATCCAGAAGCGTAAGACAAGTGCAGCAAATGGCCTCTGGCACGGTTTTGTCAAAAACGGATGGATGGCTTACTATCTTGGCAAAAATCCGGTTGCGGTATTGATTAATGTATTTTATCTTTCTGTAAGGTCTCCCTTTTATACAGGAGTTGCATACCTCTGGGGGTATCTTAGTTCAGCCATTAAACGGGAGAAAAAAATTAGTGATCCTGAAATAAGATCTTATTATCAAAAATTCGGCCTTTCAAGACTATCTTCAAGAATCTCGGGAAGATTTGGCCGAAACTCAGGAGATACACAGAAAAGGGAACAATGATCATATGAGTATTCTGAAAAATCAGCTTTTGTGCAGGTAGATATTTTGAAGATTCTTTTTCTGGACATAGTATGGCCTCTATATCTGGCTGATGGTTCGCTTATCCACAGGTATGAGCTTGTTAGCAATCTGGCTCGACTGGATAATGAGATTTATATATTTACTACTGACAGGGCGTCTCTTTCTAACATACCTAACATCCATTGTCATTATGTTCCTCCGGGGAGTTTTTTTTCTCTAACTGTCAATTATTTCAGAAGCTATCTAAACATCATAAGTTCACAAACTTTTGATGTACTCTATACCCGCAATCCAAACTTTGGCTTTCTTTCGGGAATCTTCTTTAAAAGCAGATTCAGAAAAATGGTTTATGAATTAAATGGAATTCCTGAGGATGAAAGCAAGCTCTTCAGGATCAAAAATGAAGATGGAAGCCTCTCCGGACACGATGAAAATGACAAATTTTCGTTTTCAAAGGCTTACTTGGCTTTACAATCCCGGATAAAACTCTTTATTCTTAAGAAAGCTCTTGGATTCTCTAACCGGATAATTTCCGTAACTCCAGGAATAAAAACAAATATTGTAAAAATTTTCCGTATCCCGGAAGATAAAATTGTAGTAGTTTCCAATGGGGCAAATACCTCTCTTTTCAAACCTCTTGACCAGATGGACTGCAGAAAGGAACTGAACCTTGATTCTAATAAATTTTATGTGTGCTTTGTGGGAAACCTTGCTCCCTGGCAAGGTTTGGAGTATCTGATAAAAGCAGCTCCTTCAATCCTCTCTCATCTCCCAGAGTGTCGTTTTCTAATTGTCGGAGATGGTGTAATGAAAAATGAACTTCGCAGGCTTTCCAGAGAACTCGGAGTTGAAGATAGGTTCATTTTCACAGGTGTAGTTGCATATGACCGTGTGCCGGTGTATATAAACGCTAGCGATGTCTGCGTTGCTCCTTTCATACTTGCCCGAAATGCAAAGATAGGCCTATCTCCACTTAAATTATATGAGTATATGGCTTGCGGAAAGCCAGTTGTTGCAAGTGATATCAGTGGTGTTTCGGACCTACTTGAAGCTTCCAATGGAGGACTTCCTGTTATTCCTGAAAGCCCCGAAGCTCTTTCAGATGCAGTCTTAAAGCTGCTTAAGGATCAAGATTTAAGAAGCAAAATGGGTTTAAAAGGACTGGGTTATGTAATTGAAAACTATAGCTGGTACAGTGTTGCGAAAAATGTTGATAGGGTCTGCAAATCCGGACTTCAGGAATGAGACTTGAGGTAGTTGAGCTTTATGACTTAGTGTGTAAAATTAATTTGTGAACCGGCAGTAATCATATTTACAACATAGAAACGTTTATAAAGAAACTATGCAAGGCATCTAATCGTGTTAATTTGATTAGTGTGATCTGATTAAATGCACGGTTTATCATTTCAACTGTGCAATTTCATGATAAATTTATTAATTTATTAATTTATTAATTTCTGACTTAGTTACTGAACGAACATACTCTATCGGGGCTTAAAATGGACGAAATTGAAGTTAGAGAATTACCACCAGCCGAATACAAAGATTGGGACCTGCTTGTAGAAAAATCTCAACCTGGTACATTATTTCATACCAGTCAATGGTTGGAAACTTGCAGGGATGTTCTTTCCCTTGATCTCAGAATTTATGGTTGTTTCAGAAACAGTGAACTTGTTGGGGGATGCCCCCTTTTTGTTAAGAATCTCAAAGGGATCTTGAAAATAGCGTCTTCAACCTGCAATATGACTGACTACTGCGGACCTCTTATAAAGGGAAGTGCCAGCTCCAAAGCAAGTAAACAAGTACAGGAGACTCATGAAATCCTTAATCCCCTGAGGGAATTCCTTTGCAAGCAGAGCTTTGACAAAATTCACCTGGTATTTGCTCCGGGATTTGGGGACATTAGACCATTTACCTGGAACGGGTGGGACTCAGAGGTTCACTATACTCATCACCTGAACCTGAAAGAAAATATTGCCAATAACCTTTCGCGGAAGATTCGGAGAGAACTTAAGTCCGCTGAGGAAGTGGGATTCAAAACAAGGGTTTTGAACGACCTTGAAACCTATTATGGTTTGCTTTCCAAGGTATATGAAAAACAGAATCTTGAAATGCCAGTGCCTAAAAAATTTTTCGAAAAAGTGTTTAATCTTGTTGTAGAAAAAGATATTGGTTATATGTATGTTACCGAAACTCCCGAAGGAGAAGCTGTGGCAGCACATCTGAACCTTTATGGAAAAAAATGCACGGTTACCTGGTCATCTGCACTCAACCCGTCCTTTAGCCGGACAGGTGCAAACGCCCTTCTATATTATAATGAGTTTCTGGATTTAAAGTCCAGAAATTTTGAGTACATGAATGTTATGGCAGGAAATATTCCCAGATTTGCGGATTTCATTATGGGCTTTTCTCCTGACCTGGTGCCTTACTACAGTGTAACTCTGGAGAATAAAAAATACTCATTTGCAAAAACTTTATACAGCAGCACTCATCATGAAGAGACCGGCGAGACCGGCTAAACACTAGAAAATACTCTTCAAATAAGTTTTCTAATTTTTTCTTTTTCCAGGTATATTCACAACTTAGCTATTTTTAGAAGTGATATGTTCGATCATATTTTGCTTTTTATGTTCACAAGGAAGGCTGCGAACATTCTTTTAAACGTCGGGTCATCGTGCAAGGTTATGCCATAGTATATAGGCGTTATGATTGCCGTAGCAAGGAGAATTAAATAGAAGTTCACTGAAAGTACTTGAAGCAGAATTAGTGGTAAAGAAACTATACTGCCTATAATCGTATATTTAACAAGTATTTCAACACTCTCCTTTTTACTAATTCCTGTAAGGTTCAGCAGATACGCATTGTTCCAGAGGAAGAATAAAGCCCCTGTGAAACTGAACAGCCCAAGTGCGAATTCAGGACTTCCATAGGTCCCCCCGATTGCCAGAGCCACAACTCTTGAGATTAAAAGGATTATACTGAATGAAAACCAGACTCCCTGTTTATCGTAAACACTATACAGAGTCGAAATTGGCGCGGACAGAAAAACAAGAAATATCCATGGCACAAGGATTTTTATATACACACCTGAGATATACCAGCTATTTCCAAAAGCAAATGTAAATATCTCTTCCCCAAGTATAAGCAGGAGTATCATCGGAAATACGCCTATTAAAATGAGCTTTTTGTAAACCTCCCCAACAATAACTTTCACATCTCCCGGCTCATTTCCATTTTTCACCTCACTTATCTTCTGGAAAAAAACTTGCTGTATGGCTGTTCCTAGAAGTCCCATGGGCATATTTACGACCTGGTTCGCGAGTGAAAAATATCCGACAACGCTCGTACTATAATAATAAACAAGCAAAAAGGTAGGTACCTGAGGTGAAATCGTGTTTGCAAGTGTGGACCAGGAACTATATAGAGGAAAGTTTTTATATTCAATAGCCATTTCTTTCATTCTTTTTAATGTAACTTTACTGAAGATTTTTAAGTCGTTTTTTACTCCTTTCAGCATAAATAGGTCAGCACATCCATATCCTACAACGTATCCTGCTATGAGGCCGAAGGGTGATATACTACTGATAAGAGGGGCAGCTAACTGGAATGCTTTTGTTGAAACAGTGTTTACGATTCTGGATCCCGCTATAACTCCGAAACGCACTTTTCTTGAAAGCCAATAATTTTGCACAAAAAAAATGCCGTTGAAGAATGTTATCGCTGGAACGTAAAGTAAATAATTTGAAATCCCTGGAGCATTGAGTAACTGATCAACTCCTTCCGGCAGCAAAAGCACGATTATGACTGTAATCAAAGATATAAGAGTTACCAGTATTGCACAGAGGAGAGCAATATTCGCAGAATCTTCTTCTGTTTTCGGCAGCATTATTGCAAACTGATAAGAAAAAGTAGAGAAAATTATAAGTATGCTTGATATGGAAAGAAAAATCTGGAAAATTCCCAGGTCATGAGGACTGTATATTCTGGTGATTATAGGTACAAGAAGTATGCCCAGGATCTGTGCAGTAACACTTCCGGATACGAGTTTTAGCACATTGACTACGAAATTTGACATATTGTTTCCAACGTAAAAAATTTGAAATTTTATCTCTTGGCTTCTTGTCCTTCTTTAATGTAAGCGGATACTTCTTCGTTATTATATATAAGTGCATAGTCTCGTGTTTCAAACATGTTGAAGAATTTTACCGGAATTGCCTGGACAAAATCTACACCATAGCGTTCGGGATCGTTAAGAGAGACAGGTTCAGTAAGTGTTGATTTTCGCAGCAGGACCATAGGATTTCCTTTGATCTCTCCCGTTTTAACATTACTAATATCAAAAGCCTTTTCATTACTGGAATTGAATTTAGAACCACTATAGAAAAGACAACTGTCATAAGGTGAATCCATCAGTATACTGCCAGAGTATTTTCCGGTTATTGTTTCAATAGCATAGATTTCTACATATTTGAACTGGTTTCTTACGGTTGAATCTTTTGCGACAAGTGGGTTGTCTTTATTGATAGCTGGTGTCGTAATCATTACAAATGAAAATAATAATACAGTTATGAAGATTGCGGGAATTTTTGTCTTTTTAACACCACAGAGGCTTACGATTTTCAACATGAATGAAGCAGCCACCAGTGAGAGAAATACTGCTATTAGGGGGAACCATCTACTTGTCAGAAGATTTCTCATGCCTAGCAGAGGAACCCCATAAGCTAAGCCGTACAGGATTATAACCACTAAAGCAACAGAGAATTTGTTTATCTTTTTGATGTCTTCACGGGAAAAATATGCTAATACTCCTCCAATTGCGAAAAAAGGCAGAGCTAAATAACTTATATGGAGTATGAGTGTTTCCAATGCGTCCTGATTGGTTATTGAGCCCACGATCAGTTCGTCGCTTGAATAAGCTGATCCTCCCTGCAATACTCCAATAAGCGGCTTAAGAATCATCTCAAAAAATGAAATATCTCCGTGGACGTATGTGAAAGTCCAGTAAGTTTGCATGCTAACTAAAAAAAAGAGCATGTAACTGAAACCTGTAGTTTTAATTCGGGGATTTTTATACAGGTGTCGGTGCATGTATTTACTAGCATAAATCGTAACTAAAGCTAAAACTACCACAAAGGTTGTCAATTGATGGGTCACTATTATCAGAATTGAAATTAACAGGATTAATCCTGTATACTTCACTTCCTGTTTTTCGCTGAAAATTGTATATATAATGAATATGAAGTAACATAGGACCAGTGAACCTGCGGTTATATTTGCAATCCCGGTAACAATGTTGTGGTTATTCAAGTTTATCAGGAGAGCGGCCAGCAGACCCATTTGAGGGCCTTCAAGTTTCTTTCCTATCAGGTAGATGCAAGCTGTTATGAAAATATTGGCAAAACCTATCGAATAAAATATTGCATCCTTTAGATTTGTTTTACCTATTATCTGAGTAATTGAAATAAATATATGAACAATTGGATAATAAAAATATTTGCCACTTATTTGAAAAGGAGCAACAAATCCCGTGTCTGTTATTATCCTCGCCATGTTAGCATGGAAATAAGCATCATAACCCATCAGGCTAGGAAAATTGTAAAAAACTCCGACTCTTATTAGTATTGAAAGCAGGAATATCTGTAGCAGGATAGAGATTACGCTGTCTCCCTCTTTAACATAAAGAATTTCAGAAGCAATAATGCCTGCAAGGACACATATTAGTATGAAATAAGACAAAGGTCTAAAGTACGGGCTTGTATTGTATAATAAGACGCACGTAAGAAAAATTATATAAAATAGAAGACCAAGCACCCTCTTTAGCTTATCCTTGCCTGAAGATATAGATGCCTCATTTTTAAACTTCTTTCTAAATAAAATATAGATTAAACAGGAAGATAGAATAGTAACTCCGATGTCTTGCTGGTTCAAATTTTTCAAATAGTATAAAGAAACAATTAATATTCCTAGACCGATCCCCATTAAGCCAAAAATTACGTCAAGATTCTGAGTAAATTTGCTCACGTATTTTTTAACTATTTCCATACAACTCAACATTATGATAATTTTTAATAGTTAAATCCTTCGCTGATATAATATTTTTTCCCTGTGTATAATTAAGCTTCATGTCCTTCTTCAGCAGGCACATTCTCATTTATACCCAGCAGATTTAGTTAGCATCAATATATAAGTCTTAAAATATTTCTTCAGTTTTAAAACTATTGAGGGAAATTATAGTTCATTTATAAGGATTGAAGTGCATATTTTGTCAAGAATTCATAAATCTCTTATTAACTTAATTTTTAAGCATTTCGCTCCTTATGATATTACTTTTTTATTTTTACTTCTTCAAATATTTAATACACTCTTCTTGTATTTTATTTTTCTCCCTGAATTAGGTTATATGGAAGTTTTTTCAAAATTTTATTCTCCTGTAATATATTTTACAAAGTCTGCGTCAGCAAAAATAACGGAAATTGTTCGAGCACTTAAAATTTTAAAAATAGCACTTAAAATTTTAAAAAAATTTACTTTGGGTATCAGGCAGACATTCTTAAAATCAGAGAGTTTTGAGGGTGTTATATTCCCAGTAAAAGATGTTAAGAGGTTCTATAATTTTTTTAGTTAGGAATTTACACCTATGCTTTTTCTATGATTTTATGTTTATCAATTTAATATTATTGAAATAGTTGTATTTTCATTAGATTAATACTTTTCCCAAATGTTCCTTTATTTGCTAATATTTGTTAGACTCTTTTCCCTTAACATATGTAAATTTTTCAGAAATAAGCATTGACTCAATTGGATTTAACTATGGATTATTCATAAATAAGTACTGGATCATTATTTCCTGTTCAATATCGTTTTTATTATGTAATTTATTATGTAATCTAATCTTTCCTTCTGAGAATTCTCTCATAGAACACTATTTCTTTTATTTGTCATATTTAATATTTTAAAAAACTTATCTATGTTATGTGTTAACTTTATATATCCCTTAGTCTAATATTTTTTTGTATGATAGCCTTTAATATTTTTGCATTTATACACATAAAGGGGGTTATAGCGTATGCAGATGTATAAGGGGGTAGACTGGGTTTGTTTTCGACCCTTACATTTGGTCTTAATTCTCTGATTTCCGATCCTATTAGCGTAGTGTCTGCGCCTTCTCAACTTACTGATAGGTTGATGAAGCATGAATTTACTGTTCTGATTCCAGCTCAGAATGAGGAGGCATCTATTGGAAGCAAAGTCTTGCTGGCGGCAAGTTACGCTGATCGTGTACTTGTACTTGATCAAGGCTCTACTGATAGAACCATGGAAGTAGCAGCTCTGGGCGGAGCACGAGTTGTTCCTATAGGGCGGGGAGAGGAATCATTACTAAAAGCTCTTTACAGGGCATCTCTTGATTCGGAGATAGTAGTCCTGATCTACCCTGAATGTATGCAGGATATAGATTTGCTTTCTCATGTCCTTGAGCCACTGAGGCAGGGTTTCGATCTATCTGTGGGTTCCTGGCCTTGCCGTCTCTCTAATGAACATGAAACAGTGATGCTTCTTAATGGGAAAAATACATTTAAAGAAAAAATGGGTTTTATTGCCGTAACTTCAGACTCTCTACAGAAAATTAGCTCAGATAAAGAACATATGTCTCTAAAATCCCTGCTCTCCGCATCAAAGACCGAGAAATTAAAGGTCAACTATCTTAGTTTTGATGTGGATCCGATGTTTCGAAAACTTGAGAGCACGCGGATAGGAGTTGTCGTACCAGCTTATAATGAAGAATTGCTTATTGCCGAGACTCTGAGAGGTATTCCTGAGTATATAGATAAGATCTACGTAATTGATGACGGTAGTATAGATCGAACTGGTGATATTGTCAAAAAATTCGGAGATCCCAGAGTCGTATACTTACGCCATGAGGTTAATAAAGGTGTGGGCGCAGCCATAATGAACGGATATAAACTTGCCCTTAAAGATGAAATGGATATCGTTGCGGTAATGGCTGGGGACAACCAGATGGATCCTGCCCAACTTCCCAGGTTGCTTTTCCCAATCATCGAAGGGAAGACTGATTATACAAAAGGCAACAGGTTGCTCACCGAGGATTTTATGACCGGAATGAGCCAATGGAGATCCCTTGGTAACCTTATGCTCAGCTTTATAACAAAAATAGGTAGCGGCTACTGGCAGATAATGGATCCGCAAAATGGATATACTGCTATTTCCAGGCAGGCTCTGGAGCTTATTGATCTAGATTCAGTCTATCCTTATTATGGTTATTGTAACGATTTGTTGATTAAACTTAATGCTTTTAGTATGAGAGTAATGGATGTGGTTATACCCGCCCGTTACGGTAACGAAAAATCAAAGATCAGATATGGAAAGTACATTCGTAAAGTAGGTCCCATGATCTTCCGAGGTTTTCTATGGAGGCTAAGGATTAAATATACAGTATTGGAATTCCATCCTCTTGTTTTGTTCTATTTCCTTGGAATGATTTCCCTTCCTGCAGGTATTCTTTTAGGTTTATGGGGTATTTTGCAAATGTTGTTGAATAATCCTCTTCCTTCCTATTATCCTTTGCTTGGTTTCCTTGTAATAGGTGCAGGACTTCAGATGCTTCTTTTCGGAATGCTTTTTGACATGCAGGTTGAGAAGAAAAGGAATGAAAGGGCAGGGATTGCTCGTTAAAATCCGGAAAATTATCTTTCCGGATCTTTTTTACCATCAGTTGTCAGAAATAATCAACAGATTTAAAAAAAATCTCTTTAAGAACCTTAAAAGATTTGAGAAAGCTCTTGCCAGGTTCGATATAAAGTTATCTTGTCCTATCTGATATCCGCTTTCACCTCTTTGATAAGGTCTGTGCGGCCCCGCAGACAATGCTTCAATCCATGGGAAATTTTTTCTCATTGACTCATTTTTGCTCACCTGTTCTATAAACTCAGGATCAATATTAATATCAGACGTAGAATTTGCATATAAATAATCCCCACCTGCATTATTTGAAAGGCAGTTATTTTCCAGGATGAATGAGTGAGTTTTTCTCAATTTATTGTAAATAGCGTATCCTTTCCCTGCTCCTGGACTAGACTGTGTGTTAATTATTATATTATTTTTTACAACAGTTGTATATCCCGAACCTGGAGCTGAAAATTGATTACTAATCTCTTTATGGGCAACGGCTGCGCCGTAGCATCCATCAAACAAATTATTTTCTATAAGAGTGTCTTGAAAGCCATTGATTACAATACCTCCGACCCAATTAAAACTGGGGTCAATGCCAGTCTTATAGAACTTGTTATGATGGATGAACACATTTTTTGCAGAATTTTTGGAATACTCGGATCCATAGCCCGTAATCCAGATCCCGCAAGCATTAGTCTCATACAGAAGATTATTGAAAATTTCTATATCATCCATCACCGTTTCCGGACCAACTTTCTGGATTTCAATTCCTGCCCCTCCTTCTCCTTCGGAGTCGATGATATTATTCTGAAACGATACGTGGTTAGTATTGTAAATTCTCAGACCACTGTTTGTCCTGCAAGTTATATTGTTGTTCCAGGCTTCCACATTTGAAGAATAAATAATATAAAGGGCGTCGTGCCCTAACTTATATACCGAGTTATTGTAAAACTCGATATTTGTACATCTTGTAGCCTTCAGCCCATCGCCATGACTGTCATGCATGTACATGTCATGGACCTGTATATTTTCGGAGTTGGAAAAATAGACCAGATTGTAATATCCTTTTCCTCTGTTTCTATCATTGTTTTTGCCATGGTTCCCGTCAATCTCAAAACCTTTAATGATAATATTTTGGTTTCCGGCACTATCCATTTGTGTAATTAAAGGCTTTTCTTTCTTCCACCCTGCTTTATCCGTAAGTTCAACAACAGCTGTGGAATCTCCTTCAAAAGTGGTGTTACTTCCAATAAAAATACTGTCTGAAATTACATAGGTACCAGGGCCCTTTAAATATACTGTCGTATACTGCTGTTTTTTTGCCACATAAGCAAGAGCTTCATTTATCTCTACCTGGTCATCACTCCCATCACAGTTGAAATCTCCTTTTCCATCCGTAGCTACATAGACTATCTCACCGGAAGGTTTGGCAGAAGATGCGACAGATAATGAAAGAATTGTACATATAATTAAAAAAGTAAGAACTGAAAAACAAAGAGATTCTTTCTTTTCGTTTTTAAATCTGTGTTTTTCAACACTTCCAGTCATTTTGTATCCCAATAAGCTATTTATTACATTATAATAATATAAATTTATTTATTGGGTTGAGGAATTCCTATATTCGTTCAACAAATATTTATATTTATTTATAATTTTTATTGTTCTGTACACCCCTTCATACTATACAGTAATAATTCTGATACATGTATCCTACTCGTTTAACTTTAGCATGAATGTTCAAAAAATTTTTATACTCTTATGATATTCTCCTACATAATAGGTTTTTAGTTAGCGAGATATGAATGATTTAAGTATCATTAGACTTTGCGTAAAAATATCCATATTTTAACCTTTTAAGAGTCAATTGATAGAGCGGGGGCATTATGAAAGGCAGTTTCTCGGTTACCGTAGATCTTGAGGATTGGTATCATATTCCGTCAGTTTGCGGTTCTCCATATTCTGTTTATAGAGATGTTAATGAGTTCTTTGAAAATTGGAAAGGCGAATATGACTTCTTGACAGAGCCTACAAAGAAAGTACTGGATCTTCTCGATGAATTTAATATAACTGCCACATTCTTTGCGGTTGCGGACATTGTAGAGTACTATCCTGGATTAATCGAATCAATTGTGGATAGGGGGCATGAACTTGCATGCCACGGACTCAGTCACAGCTGTAAAATCGATCCGGAAACGAAGAAAAAATTAATGAGCATCGATGAATTTGAGAATAGGACACTTCAAGCAAAAAAAATTCTTGAAAGAATTTCCGGAGAAAAAGTTGTGGGGTACAGAGCTCCGAATGCTCTGGTGGGGGGTTGGATGCTTGATTCCCTGGAACGTCTTGGATTCAAGTACGACAGCTCAGTATCAGTAAATTCTCTCTATAATAAAACTGATTCTGTCCTTAACTCAGTCTCTTCTATCCCATACCACCCTGCAGAAAATGGGCTAGAGGTAGGTACTGATCGAAACTTCATTGAGTTTCCCTGGCCCTATTATCAAAATATAATCAAAGTTCCATCATGTGGGGGGCCAATACTTCGGTTTCTGGGGGCTTCACTCGTATTAAACGGGCTTGTTCAATGCTTGAGACGAGGGCATACAGTCTTCTACTTCCACTCAATAGATATCTCGTGTGCCAGATTTCCCTCAATTGGGAACCAGAGGCCTCTCTATTGGTGTTTAAAAGGAAATCTTGTTGAAAAGAGGATACGCTATATCTTTAATAAGCTAGAACATGTTGATAAAATATGCTTAAGAAATTATCCCGGGATATAAATCCCACATTAAAGTAATTTCTGTTTTTCAGTGTGTTTTGGATAATTCTTTTATAATGCCGAATTGTATTTAGGTCTCAATTAACCTTAGTGCCCCAAGTATAGATATAACTCATAAACTTTCATGACGGTTAAATCCGAAAGACTTTAATTATAAGTAATTAATGCATGAAAACATTAATTAGGTTGAGGATTAATATCAACCTGCGCCCAGGCATAACTATTTATTATTTGATTGGATGAATGGGTTTAGAAATATAAGATGAGGAGAAATGAATAATAAAAATCTTGGGAAAAAAAGTATTTGGACTCACTGGCTTCCTTTAAAAACGAAAAACTATATAAATGAACTTACTGCTTTATGGGTAGTACTATATAGTTGTATTGCCGTGTATGGAAACTGGATTCTGTAACTCTCATAAAGGATGGGGGACGCATTGACTAAGATTACAAATAACATATTAAGTTTTGTATCCTCAATTACTCTGCTACTACTGGTCTATAGTCTCTTCATTTTAAGGGGAATCCAGCCTCAAGGATATACAATCAACATCTATGAGCAGCTCCCATTCAGTTTATATTTAACTTTGCTTTTTTGTTATCTTTCAGCTTGTGTTCTTCTCCTCGCATACAGAAAAATGAGTGCAGTCCTTGTACTTTTCCTAGTACACATTACCATTATGATAATTCCTTACATGCTTGGCTACCTCTCTGTAGGCAGAGGTGACGAACTTTCATACATTGGCCTTGCAGGGGAGAATGGAATCTCAGGTCTTTCCAGCCTTTCTACCACAGGCCCTCTATTCGTTTCAGCTTTGGCTTTGGTTTCAGGAATGCGTGTGGCAACACTCTCTTATTTTTTGCCGGTTTTCTTTTCAATTATGTTTATAACCGGAATGTTCCTTTTCTACCGAGTTTTCATGAGCCGTGAGAAACTTGTCTCGGTATCCTTTCTTTCTTCCTTTATTCCCTACTTCGGTCACTTCCAGATCTCTACATCTCCTTACTACCTATTTTTTTGCCTCGTACCACTCTACCTTTTTGTGATGAGAAATGCACTTTCCGGAAAAAACCGGGAAATGGTTATTTGCTTCCTTTTCATGATACCTTTAATTCCATTGGGAGATCCTTTCATTTTCGCATATCTCGCTTGTTTTTGTGTATTTCTGATCCTTTCACTTAAATCAATGAAGTCCGGGATCTTCCAAAAAATTATGAACTCTGGTTTTCTCTCCCAGGATTCCCTACATATCTCAGGACGAAAGGTTCCAATATTTATTTTTCTATCATTTGCCTCAGTAATATTATTATTCTGTGTGAAATATGTTCCTCACTCTTTCGAGATCTCCTTCCAAACTCTTTCCTGGAGCACTAACACATTGATGACTACTGGTCTCTTCAGGTTGCCAGAGGCAGAGAGTGGTTTTTTCGAGTTCATTCACTTTTTCAATCTCCATTACGGTAAGTACTATATTCCGTTAATCTTTATTCTGATCAACTCGATAATCGTATGGCAGAACCGTAAAAGATTTTGTCACCATTTTGTCCGCAGGTATCCGCGCTTTTTGGCCATGTACATTTTCACCTTTTTCTTAGAACTGGCCTTCCTTTTTAACCCCTTTATTCCTTATCCTGTGGATAGGTTTGCGAATTTGAGTTTCGTCATTTTGGCCCAGATTCCTCTGTTGGGTTATTCTCTCTACGTTATATTCCTCAGGAAAGGTTATACTCTTGGTCTTGGTTCAGCAGTTATGATCCTCTGCCTTCTCTGGACTCTGGGATTTTTCACTTGCTTTAGTTCTCCGTATTCCGGAGGTATATCAGAAGGAACTTCGATAAACGAGGCTGAAGGAATTCACTGGTTATCAGAGGTAAAAGATACATATCCTCATATCATATCCTCAGGTGAGGGGAATGAATTTGTCGTGCCTGAAGGCTTAAATGATAACTATAACTTATCTTCCAATTATTCGGAGATTAACGAGCCGTTCTATTCTGTAGTTACCACATATTCAAAATCTCTCAGCCAGAGTGAGCATAAGCACAGCGAAGAACCGGCTTTTTACGAAAATTCTTCGAGAGACTACAAAGTTCAAAAAATCTATGACTCCCTTAACATAGAAATCTATGAGCATAGGCCTTAAAAATTTTACTACTTTTACTGCTTCGCTAATGAGTGCTCTTTTTTCAATTGAATATATTTTCCAGTAAGGGAGATAATTATAAACAGTCCGATTATTTCTGAGATAAAAACCCCTGTAAAAGTGACTGTATATGATCTGGTGAATATAAACATAAGATATTCTATAAAGCTCCCTGAAATTGTATCTTGCGGAAACCCCCAACCCATGGATGGCCATAAGAGGACCTCGAGACTATTCCACATATTGTCTTCAAGCAAATGACAAAAAGAGGCTGCTGCAACAATAAGAAGCTCAGATTTTCCCTGGCAATAAAAATGGTAGCCCACCAAAGCTAATAAAGTTGCAAAAAGTAGTGTATGGGCGTAGATGCGCCCACTTCCTATAGCTTCAGCAAAGATTATCCGGCCTAAAGGTTTATCGATTATGTCCGGTAGGAGTGACCCTAAGACAATATACGGAACGTATGCCCAAAAGTCATTTTTTGAGGAAAAACGTTTTAAAAAATAAAATATTCCCAGAGTTATTCCGATATGTCCGAAGAAAAACATCTGGTTCAAAGAGGTTAATTGTATATAATTATTTTTCGGCTATTTCTAAGCCTGGCATTCAGCTGTAAGTTTCTCTACCAGTTCCTGCTGGATAGCCGTTCTCCTGTCTCCTCCACAAACCATACCTCTAACGCCTATAATGTCCGGGCTTATTCTTTCAAGTGTCGGAAGATCTTCAAATCTCAGGGAACCAGCAATTGCGTTTTCAAGCCCGTATTCATGTGCCAGGTCAGTGAACTTTTTCAGCTTTTTCTCATCCATGAATTCGAAAGTGGATTTTCCATCCTTAATTGCGGTGTCTACCATCACTACATCCACTCCCGCCTCTGCGGCAACCTCAGGCAGCAACAACGGAGAAATCGAGTTAATACGTTCGTAGTCAGAGTATCCTGAAGCAACGATTTTCTTTGTCGCATCATAATCCTTTACAGCCCTCGTTATTTTAGTTAAAAGCTCGAGGGCTTGCTCCCGAGTCTGGATGTCGTAAAGGCCGACCTTAATATAATCTGCTCCGGCAACAGCTGCTCCAAAAGCTGCAAGGGAGGCTGTCCCCGGTTTGAAATTAAAATCGCCTATAGTTGCGCTTATCGGCTGCCTGCCATTTACGGCTTCTTTTATCTCTTTAATTATCCAGGGAAAATTAGCCCCAAGTGAACCTTCTTTCGGATTTTTGACATCCACAATGTCAGCGCCGCCATTGGAAGCGATAATTGCCTCCTCCTTATCTACTGGACTTATAAGTACTTTCATAGAAATCCTCTAATAAAGCGTGAAATTAAGACCACATTATGAATATTAATTTTTTTATACAACATTAGTTATTTATATATTTTATAGGATGATGCAGCTATTGAATAAGTATGTTCCGAGTAGTTTTTGTAATGGATATATTTAACCGTAGCGCAGTTCTTGCAAAAGGCGGCATCCGGGAAAAGTACCGACTGGTTTCGAATTCAAGTAAAATCTGTAATAGTTCCGATCCCCTGAATATAGTCGATTTCCTGCAGCCCCGAGAAGTTTATATTGCTGACCTCAACAGATTGCAGGGTAAGGGATCTAACGAAATAAATGCCGAAATTATCAGGGAAGTAACCCAAAAAACAAATACGATGCTCGATTTCGGAATTTCGTCCATGGGGGATGTAGATAAAGCTCTTTCTATTGCAGGTACTGCTATCATAGGCACAGAAACAGGTACGCTTTCAGTTATTAAAAACGCAGCTTCAGGAAATCCTGAAAGGATCAGTGTCAGTATTGATATAAAGCATGGACAAGTCCTGAAGAAAGACCCTGAAATTTCTGAAAATCTTTTTGAAATAATAAAGGTACTGAATAACTTCCCGCTTAAAGACATTATTTTTCTTGATCTTGACAGAGTAGGTACTGCGTCAGGTTTTGATCCCGTATGCCTTCAAAAACTGGTTAAACACTCCAAACACAGTGTACTGCTTGCCGGAGGAGTCCGTGATATGGAAGACCTTTTTACCCTTGAAAAACTAGGGATTAGAGGAGCTTTGATTGCAACTGCAATTCACTCAGGCCTGGTTTCTCCGGAAGTAGTGAGATCCGGATATGAAAGCGAATAAATGTCACTGAAAATTTTTTTTCTCTATCTTGAACTTAAATAGAGTATAATCGAAAGTTACTTCATTTTCAAGCTATGATCAAATAGAGTATTCTATTCAAGTCATAATTTAGTAGGTATCTTTATATCCGAACAAAGGATTCCAATCTAAGACCAAGATTTTTGAGGCTTGTAAATGGTAAAGGAAAATGTACCTGATGAAGATATGGAAGAAAATGTTGAGGAACGAAGCGGAGACGGGTATGTGGAGATTAAGATGGGGGGAGGCTGGTATATGACCATCTCACTGGCTCACAGCGACCGTTATGGTAGCGAAAAGGAATATGTCGAGCTTGCAAAAGAGCGTGGAGGAGTAAAAAGGTCCAGGTTCAACCTTAATCCTGTACATGTCAGGGTGCTCGGGGAAGCACTGCTTAAGTTTGCTGACGATAACAAGCTCTAAGTGATGAAACTTCTATCTAAAGTACATTACTGGTCAAATTTGAATTCTTTCTTTTTTATTTCCGGCGCAAAAAATCCAGGACCTCTAATGTGACTCTGATTTCAATTTTTTGGGGAGGCTGAGAAGCATCGATTATGATGAAGCGATCAGGTTCTTCATCGGCGAGCCTGAGGAAAATCTCTCGGACTCCTTGCAAAAAATCTATCTTTTCAAACTTACTCTGATCTCCTCTCTTGCCGCAGCGCTCAATTGAGAGCTCAGGGTCGATATCAAACAGAAAAGTCAGATCAGGGACAACTGTCCAGCCTTTGTGCAGATTTTTTATCCGCTCAAGAGGATTATCCAGATGCTTTTTCAGGGTAATACTTTGATATGCATAGCGGCTGTCAGAATAGCGGTCGGAAATCACTGATTTTCCACTTTCAAGTGCCGGTTTTACAAGCTTTGCCAGATGCTCGGCATGATCTGCTGTAAAAAGGAAGAGCTCAGCAAGCTGGTCAATATCAGAGTGGATAGCTCTTTCTACAGCGGTTCCGGTAAGGGTGCCTCTTGTCGGCTCCTGGGTAAAAACAGGTTCAAACGCATTAATTTCAGGATTTTCTTTAAGCTTTCTGGCAACCGTACTTTTACCTGAGCCATCAATGCCTTCAAATGTGATTAGTTTTCCTCTCATAACGACCGTCTTTTTTACTTTAAAGGTTCTTACAGAAACGTACTGAGTGTATTTAAACTCTACACGAAGTTTAGTAGCTGACAAATTTCAGTCATTAGCCCAAATAAAATGAGCATCTATTTATGCAATATTTAAAATAGCTTAGAGTAATGACTGTAATAGGAGTTATCACAAGGGGCAGATATGGGCACCGTCTGATTGAAACTGTTAAGGAGCACAGTGATTTTTCAGTTATATCAGCTGACTTGCCTGAGTTCGTGCCCATGTTCATTGAGGAGCCTGATGAATTTCTGGAGTCAATCAATTTTGACCGAAGCGTATTTTCTGCCGAGATAATAATTACCTATTCCCTGCATCCGGACCTTACATCTTCAATTGCAAAACTTGCGGCAGAGGCTGGCGTGCGTTCCCTGATAGTTCCGGGGGGACCTTCCAGGGCTTCAATTCCCGAACTCAATAAAATTTCAGAAGCATCAGGTATGGATATTGAGGTGGATGAGATTTGTTGTAGCCTTGAACCCAATGAGTTCAACAGGCCATTTACGGACATCTTTGGATCTCCTATTCTGAAAGTTAAGACTGAGAACGGAAAAGTCTCAGAAGTGAAGGTGATTAAGGGTGCTCCCTGTGGAAGCACATGGCACATGGCAAAAGAAATTGTTGGGCTTCCGGTTAAAGATGCCCCACCTAAATCAGGGCTGCTAATCCAGCATTATCCCTGTAGAGCAGCTCGCGGAGATCTGGGAGGGATTCATGAATCAGGGGAACGTCATAAACAGGCATTTATAAAAGCACTTGAGAGTAATGAGTGACTATATATTCTTTGGAAAAATAGATTCTAATATGGCCGGAGAAAATGAAAGACGATTTTTGAATTCCGGGATTTTCCTGGCTTTTTCCCGTACTTTTCGCCAGTAATTTACGAGGGTGATAATATCAATTCACTAACTATATCCGAAGACTCAGAACCTGGAGATCTTGAGGCAATTGCAATAGCTGTGCATTCGCTTGTTGGGATTCCTACAACCATCAGAAGTCTTAAAAGAAAAGGGCTTCGTCTTGAGAAAGGAGAAATCCTTGAAAGGGACTACACAGGACCTGTATTGGAAAAAGTTCTGGAAACAAATCAGGTTGCCCGCGAAGTTCCCACTGAAGGTACGTATAAAGGAAAGCATGTAGTTGTTGCACCCATCCGCTCAAAAGATGGCAATGTCGTTGCAGCTCTCGGAATTGTCGATATTCTGACTACCATTGACCTTCCAGCAGTTTTTCAGGAATATGTTTTTGTAATGGAAGAGGTCGAAAGCGCAAAAAAATAGTACTGGGGATTGAAAGATCCATTGCTTAAGAATATCCCTCTCAAATCCTCAACGATTCCCCTTTTTTATTCCGGTTTTTCAAATAATCTGGTTTTTCTAAGTAAAGTGCCATTCTTTGCGTGAGGCTGCCTGAAAACAGTGTCGTTGGATTTTTCAATTTCCCTTGCTTGATTTGAAAGTTCGGCAGCAGCTCTCATTATCTCATGTCCTGCTGCCGCAGTCAAGCATATCCGTTCGACATCTTTTAGCATAAAGCAGGCAGGGAAGTTAACCTGTGCTACTTTTTCAGCCATATGAAGAGCAGCAAGAGCTTTTGCTTTTGCATAGGGGTTTGCGAAAGCTGCATACTCAACACACTTTTCAGGTTTTGCAAAGATATGAGGAAGTTCTAGTTCTTTGCCAGACTTTCCGGAGCTTATTTGATGAACTATATTATCCAGTTCTTCCTGTATTAGTCTTACAACACCGCAGATGGAAAGCACTTTCATAGCATCGGAATTGAAATCTGCCATCTCCACAGGATCCAGAAACTCTCTTTTTGCTCCGATAAGTGGGTCTACCGGGAGAATGATATACCCGAAGCCTTCCTGCTCAAGAGCTTCTCTTGCTTCTTTCTTTGTCGGGCCGTCTGAAACTACAATGCAAGGGAAGTCACTCCATATTTGACGGGCTGCAGTTGGACCAGGAGCTGCAGCGTTAGGGCTAATAATCACGACAAAATCTGGTTTCCACTGCTTGAAGCTTTCAGTAGCTGCAGCTTCGGCAGGACTCATCTTTGCACCCGTTCCAAATACCCTTACTGTAATTCCTTCTCGCGCCGCAATCTCATCCTGAATCAGATTAATAACCTGGCTCATTCCTAGATTGCCCATTTTTATAAAACCTATGTTGACCATTTTTTTCAAAATCCTGGTTAACCTTTTGTTCAATAATGGAATTCCAAAGAGGTTTATTAATCCTTTGGCATACTGCCTGTATGTCGCAGGTGTCTCACAAATGAATTTTTTATGTATCACTTTTATTCGATATATTTCGTCCCCCCTCCGAAAAGCTTAAAAGGAATGTGATTTATTTCAATCAAAAACGTTGACATCGATGCTGTTGTTTTGTGGTCTGTTTTGCAGAACCCGTATTATGTTTGAAAACGATAATCCTTTGGTGGGCTTTTAATGTCAGGGCAAGTATGTTATCTAATGCTGCGGATGTACCCTGTAAAATGGTACCTCGGGCAACATGTCCTTTCTCCGGGAAACGGTCCCCATACATCTATAACTATCAGGTCCAGGTTTTGATTAAGTGAACTGTCCTATGAATAATTCTACAGAAAACAAAATAATTGTTTTTAATATGGGTAGTGCTCTTATATATTCTGAGGCCATCGATGCGCTCGCCAAAGCTGCAGGTGTTATAAGCAAAGTAGAGGAGATTACAAAGAAAGCTATATGTGGAGACCTTTATTTCGGGAAAGTGCTTGCAGAAAGGGTTAGTCTTCTTGAGAAGATTGGTTTTACCATAGCTTTCAATCCAACACACGTCCGGAGGGAGTATACGGATGTGGTTATCCAAAAGAGATCAAATCCATTAGCCTTATTATTGAATCTCTTTCTTTTCAATATTGTAATCAGGCACAGCATGTCGACATCGAACAGTAAAACTACTAAAATGCCAGCTTTTTTGCTGGATCGGGAGGCACAATAAGAGATGCTAAAAGAATTGCAGAAAAAAAGATCAGATCTGAAAGACATTTCTGAAGAATCCAAGGAAAAAAGAAACGTTTTAAACACTGAAGCTAGTGCTCTTGCCGCAAAGCGTAACGAACTGAATAAGAAAACAAAAGACCTTATCAACGAAGCTCAGGAACTGAAAATCCTCAGGGACGAAGTAAATGAGAAGGTCAGTGAGTACAAGAATAAGCGCGATGAAACAAATTCAAGAGCGAACGAATTATTTTCAAAGGCCGATTCCATCAGGAAACAGAATAACCTGGGCGGACCATCTATAAAAGCTCTGAGAAAAGATATAGACCGTCTTGAATTCACGCAGCAGACAGAAGTGCTGAGCACAAGTAAGGAAAGAGAGCTTGTTAGTAAGATTACTCAGCTACAGAAGCAGTACCAGGCCAAGAAAGTCCAGCTGGAAAGCAACCTTGAACTGAAGACTATCCTTGACGAAGCTCAGAAGATCAGGGACGAAGCTTCTGAAGACCATATCCAGATGGCAGAGTATGCCAGACAGGCCCAGGAGCATCATGAGAAAATGATTATCGCTTTCAAGGAAGCTGACAGAACCAGGGCAGAATCTGACATCGCCCACAGGGACTTTGTAAAAGCACAGGAAGCAGCTGACGAACAGCACAAAATTTTCATCAATGCTCAAAAAGAAATACGAGATCTTGACAAAGAAATTTTCAAACTAAAGAAAAAGGACAAAGATGGAAAGTCCCGCGTTGTCAAGTCCGAACTTCAGAAGGATGCAAAGTCCATCTTTGACAAGTTCAAAGGCGGTGCAAAACTTACTACTGAAGACCTGATGACCCTTCAGAGGTCAGGTTTAGTCTGAGGGTTTGTTAATTAGTCTCATAAAACATAATTTGCGTTGCTAAACGGTTAATTTCTTTTGCAGGACTCTCCTGCATCTTATTTTTCTTTCTTTCTCAGATACTTCTCTCTAAATTCCGGATTTCTCATAAGGCAATACTTTGCGTTGTATGCCGGATCTTCTCTAATTTTTTTCCAGGAATCCTTTACTTTGTCTCTATGCACATTACCGTACGGAATAGGGATACAAGCGCACGGGAGAATATTCCCTTCCGGAGTAATGTGCAGCCACTTCCTGCCTGCCATGCAGCCTGTTGTTCTCATGACTTGAGGAATTGCAAAGACTCTGGGCCCCTCTTTTACCTTTGCTCCGGAAACAAAATTGTCAAATTTAAGCATGTCTGCTGGGGTCATGATTTCAGAGGCATGATCTATCCACCTACCAGTGGGGACTATTTCATAAAAGGAGAGCTCATGAACACCAAGGTTTGCTGCGAGTTTGTATAATTCTTCAAGCTCGTTTACGTTGCCCCTGGAAAGTACCACGTACATATTTACAAGCAATCCTGCCTGAAGTCCGTTTTTAACTGCTTCAACCGCATTTTTAAAAATTCCTTTTCTGCCTCTTACATAGTCGTGCTTATCCTCATACGCGCTGTCAAAACTAACAGTCAGTGAATAAAGGCCTGCCTTTTTCAAGCGTGTGGCTCTCTCTTCAGTCAGCCCCACTCCTGAGGTAAACATGCCGGTGATGGCTTTTTGAGGGTCGACATAGCTTATCAGGTCTTCCAGGCCAGGATATGTTAAGGGCTCGCCTCCATCGAAGATCACGAAGGTGGCACCCATTTCAAGCACCTGGTCAATCACGGATTTAACGGTTTCAGATGCAAGCTTTATCCTGTTTTTCGTGTCAGGGAGTGCACAGTGTATACAGTTGTTCGGACACTCCTCAGTAATGGAGATCGTTACCTGGTCCGGGATCATTTTTCCAAAAACCGAAGCAAGCTGGCTATTAACCAGGCGATCGAAGGCCGGGCCCGGAACCGGGGGCATCCAGGTAGAACAGATGAGTCTATCTGCTTCTAATTTTGCAGGTTTCTCGCCTTCAAAAAAATAAAGGTTTTTCGCAAGACTTTTTTTCATGAGAATAGATGCAGCCCCACACATTTTCATTCTCATGCGTCCCTCTTCTATTTCAGTATAAACCCTGAGAAAAGGGTTTTTATAAAATTCATACTGCATATTGTTTCCTGCACTGATGGTTTTTGTTACCCATTGTTTTTTCTTACTCTTTTAATGCAGAGCTCATTTGTTCCTGAGAAATGCTCTGTAATTTAAAATTGCAGAGGGTTTTTTCTTCAGAATGAATGAAAACACCTGCATTGCCTGCTCAATTGAACTTCCATGAATGAACGAAAGATCTTCTTTCTCAAAAACTGCTGCCATTTCGTCTATTTCCTGGTCGTTCATTTTCCTGAGGGTTTCAAGTCCTAATCGTCCTATGTAGTGTTCTGCCTTGAATTCCTTTTCCCAGGTCTTCCGGTATTCCGAAAGTGCGTTTTTTGAGACATCTCCCTTTCTTATGGCATCTGCAGCTACGTCTCCGCAAATCTGGCCTGCTCTCATAGCATAACATATCCCTGACTGGCCTGCAGCCCCGCCTACAACCATGATTCCGCTGGTTACATACTCATTTGGGAGTGTTACTATAGGATCTCCGCCTGAAAGCTTTCTAACGACTTCAAGTTCTTTTAATCCCTTAAGCCTTTTGAACCTTTCAACCCACGCATTCAGGTAGGGTGTCGCATCGTTTCCGCACCTGCGCACATAAGCTCCGATTGCAGCATCATTGCCTCCTCTAGGGGAGTAGGTGGTCTTCCAGCCAGGAGCGTGGTTCCCAATGTAATATTCAAACATTTTAGGCTTCCCAAGGGCTGGAGCTCTAACTTCCAGCTCGATCCCCCAGGCAATGTCTTCGGGATGTTTCATTGTTTTCAGCTCCAGGGAAGACGCCATCCTTGAGTTTATACCATCGGAGATGATAACAAGTTTGGATTTGAAAACTCCGGCTGATGTATCGACAGAAAATTTTCCTCCTTCCCTGAGAATATTCTGTACTTCAACTCCATTCCGAAGATCCACCCCTATTTTCATTATTTTTTCCGCATAAAACCAGTCAAACTTCGTCTTGTCAATAGCATATCCGGGGGTCTCAACTTCAACTATCTTCCCGGATGGAGAAACAATCTGCATGCCTTTGAGATAATGTACTACATAAGACGGGTCTACTGTTTCGCCACATTTATCAAGCATTCCTTTAAAAAAAGAATTTGCAGGATGAGGAGGAGTGCCAATTTCTTCTTTTTTTTCCAGTAGAAGGACTGAAGAACCTTTTTCACAGGCGTTCCTGGCAGCCATCAGCCCTGCCGGGGATGCCCCTATTACAATAATGTCCGTATCCATCTTCTCTACCTTTTCTACCTTTTCTACCTTTTTACCAGAAAATGGAAGTGTAAGCTCCTGCGTATATGCACAGCACCACGTCAAGGATCATTGACCCAAACATAATAGCCCTGTAATTTGACCCTTTAAGGAAGAGTGCGCCGCCTCTCTCCGGGGTAGGGTGCTTGATGAAATCAAAACACTGGACAAGCATCCAGAGCCCGGAGGCAAGGGCTCCTGCAAAGTACACGGGCCCCAGGTGGGCGGACCAGCCTATGATTAACGAAGCAAAAACCCCTACAATCCACCAGAAGGTGACGAACATGGCAGTGAAAGGAATTCCAAAAGTCACTGGCATCGTAGGAGCACCTTTCTGTCTGTCCCCCTCCACATCCCTGGCAACCCCTCCTAAAGTAAACGCCCAGTCCGTAACGCACATCATAAGTCCGAAACAGATCGCCGTCAGAGGCAGAACAATCCCGTCCCCACCACCTTTAAGGAGCCCGGCAGGATCAAAGGCAAGCCAGACACCTATAGGCACCAGTCCATAGGAGATCCCCACAGGCAAAAAGCTAAGGAAGGTATTCCTCTTTGCAAAGATCGAATAAATAGTGATAGTTCCGGCTGCAATAATAAGAATAAGAAGAGACTCAGGGTTCAGGTAAGCAGCTGCTGCGCCTGCTATCAGCAGCAGCAGGAGGGCATAAGTAAGCGCCGAACTTTTTGAGATTCTAGAAGCAGGTAGGGGACGATCCGGCAAGTTGATAGTATCGATATCAACATCACAGTAGTCGTTAAATACATACGAGCTTGTGATTGCCGCAAAGCCGCCTATAACTGCAATCAGGAAGGGACTAAGTTCAGGAAGACTGCCAGTCGCTATATAGGAAGCCAGGATTGCACTTGATGCCGGGAGAGTAAGATCCATGTAGTAAAGTTCGGGTCTTAAAAGCCGGAGATAAGGGCTGAGTTCCCCGATTCTTGCTGTAAGGGACAATAGATTCACCTGCATTTTCTGACTATACTGAAGCTTTGTATTAGGAATTCTATATTCCAGGCTCTTTATCGAATTATGGATTGTTTACAGGTATTGCTATAAAGATTTGCATCTCAAAAAGTTTTCTTTTTATCTTTTTCAGAGGTGGAGCTTTGTTTATCGGCTTTTCAAAAACTTGTCTTTTATTCTTTTTTCCAGGTTTCTCTGTACACCAGCTTTGCTCTTTTACATATTTCTTCAATTAACGGGTGCTGGAAATCTTTTTCGCAGACAAAGGTAAATTCTGCTTTCGGGTTCAGGTCCATTAATTTAATAGTGTTTGAGAGAGCTGTGCCAAGAGACTCATAATCCGGGAATTTCGGGACTTCGGCATTAAACGGATATACCTCTTCCATTTCTACAGGAAACGCTCCGAAAGGTGCTTTAAAAGTAAGGAGCTGGTCATAATCTTTTTCTCCTTTTGTCGGGTTTGTGCGAATGAGTATGGAACCTTCCAGGCTAAACTTATCCAGTCGTTTTCCAAAACGCAGGACTTCGGGGCGCGAGGCGGATTCCGGTCCGCAGTAAAAAAATGTTCCTTTTATGGCAGGGTCAAGTTGCTCAAGCCAGGGGGAATGGGTATAGAGTCTCTTCAATCCATCAAGCAGCCGTGGGTGTGCGCGGCAGCGCTGTTCAACAAGTTCGAGCAACTTTCCGTCCTTAATGCACTGTTTAATCATCCGTATCTCAGCAAAGGTTGCATAAAGGTTGTGCTTTCCTAAGAGCTCTTCCCTGTTATTCGCCTTTTTTATTTCCTCGGCAGAGTATTTTGAACATATAGGGCAGGGACAGGGTAAATAATTCATTTTTTCAATATGATAAGTCCCATTTACAGTAATATAGCGCCCGTCTTTGGCATAAAGTGCATAAGCTGCCGAATCAAAAAGGTCGCAACCCAGAGCTACAGCAAGGGCAAACATCATAGGATGCCCTGCGCCGAAAAGGTGGACCGGTGATGCTGGAGGAAGCTCTTTTTTTGATGCTGCTATTATATCAACCAGCTCTGCGTAACGATAAGCCTCCATGAGTGGGACGACAGCGCCAAGTGGATAAACTTCGAAATTCAGATTTTTGAGGCGAGAAGCCGCTTTTTCCCTCAAGTCAAGATAGGTTGAGCCCTGAACCGGCCCTGCAAGGAGCTGCTCACCTTTAATGAGCTTTCGGGCAGCTTCCAGACGTTCGACTGTGATTTCGAGTTCCTCTGCAGCCCTTTTGAAATGAACATCAGGTGGCGTAGGAATATCAAGGGGAACAATTATGTCGCTACCTATCTTTTTTTGGAACTCGAGGATTTCCTCGTTTGTTACCTCGACTGAACCATACACAGAAAGCTGAAACGAACCCGAATCAGTCATTATCGGTCCGTCAAAGTCCAAAAGCCCATGCAGTCCTTTCTCAAGGGCAACATTTCTAAGCTCTTCCTTGCGGTAGATAATATAGGAATTTGTAATCAGGATCTCTGCCCCGAAGCTTTTCATTTCTTTTGGGGAGATTAGCTGAATATTCGGATTGATTACAGGCATAACAGTTGGGGTCTCAACAGTCCCATGGGGAGTCCTGAGTTTTCCTATCCTGCCGCCTGCATCCTTATCAAGAATTTCGAATATTACTGACATGTCGGCGTATAGATGCCTCTCAGATATATTTATCTTTGGGAATGATAAAACACTGTACAAACAATTTAACAATTTAAAAAATTAGGCAATAATAAAAGATGTCAAATAAAAAAAAGTGATGTAACCTCTTAAAAGGCTACTTAGATATTAAGTTGTTATTCTCAAATTAAGTTGTTATTCTCAAATCAAACATTTTCTTATTTTGTGACATTCTCTGTAGCATTTTCTGCTGGAGCTGATGTGTTACCTGCGGTTGTATTTTCAGTTATGTTTTCAGTCTTAATGGTTTCAGTGGTATTGATTACTACTGCAGGTGTTTCTGCGGATGTGTTGTTTCCTTCAGATATATCTACAGATTTGTTTGTTTCTTCAGTGTGAACAGTCGTAGTTTCATTCTCTGTAGCTGGAGCCTCCTTATTAGCACATCCAGCTGCAAAGACTACAGCAGCAATAATAAGTAGCATTGATATAACTTTTAACATTTTACTCATTATCTTACCTCCAATATTCTCTTCCTGTTATCCCATCCATATAAAATTCTGATATTTGATATGGAACTGATATTCATGTTAACCAATAAGATTAAAGCTTTTCGATTTTGAATTTTGAAAAATCCTCTTTATTTTCACGATAAAAACAAATAAGGAAAGTTTTTAAAGAAACAGCGCTTCTTGAAAGAAGAGGGGTAGGTGGAGATCACAAATAGGATTTTCACATTGAAAGTTGTTCCTTTGTTTGAAGCTTTTATCACTCATCTCTCTAAATTATTTCTCTATGTGAAGAGAATAAATATATATTATGACGATTCTTTTTAATAAAAAAAAGAATTATTGAATTTGGAAGTTCGCTTTCATTACATCTTTTTATTCGATGTCAATTAGAGATTATGTTGGCCGAGTTGCTGATAAACTTGTTTATCTAGGATTAGGTTAAATATAGTCCTAGGGGTTGTGTATATTATCGAGGTGGTTATCTGTCGACTACTGATTATGACAACAATGATGTAAAGATTATAACAAAATCTGTGCAGTCAAAGAACCCTGTTTTAATTGAAGGCTTTCCCGGAATCGGGCTCGTGGGGAATATTGCAAGTCAACATATGATAGAAGAATTGAGTATGGAATATATCGGCTCCATAGAATCCAGGTATTTTCCCTCTATTGCTGTGCTGTATGAGGGACTGATAAATATGCCTGTGAGGATCTATGAAAGTGTGGAGCATAACATTATCATTGTAATCTCCGATATTCCCATCAGCCATACTGTCTCTTACGACGTTAGTAATGCTCTGGTTGATTGGGCCCAGTCTATTAATGTAAAAGAGGTTGTCTCAATTGCAGGGATTGCAATTATGGATACCGCACAAAGGGTTTTCGGAGCCGCTACTACATCGGAGATGCTGGATAGGATCAGGGAAAAAGTGGAAGTTTTCCAGATGGGAACTATCTCAGGGATTTCAGGCAGCGTTATGTCCGAATGCCTGTTGCGTGGGATTCCTGCAATTAGTTTGCTCGGAGCCACAAGGACTCAAAACCCGGACCCAAGGGCTGCATCTGCCGTTATAGGGGTTCTTAATGAGCTTTACGGTCTTTCAGTAGATACTCAGAGGCTTATTGAACAGGCAGAGCGTATAGAAGTCGAACTCCAAAGGCTTTCTGAGGATGTTCAGGCTACTGAGAAAAAAGGAGAAGTTAAAAAAGAGTTCCCAATGTACGGGTGATCCCATGGAGTACGTTGCATTAACAGGAATTACTGATTCCGTAATTGAGACTTTGAAAAAATACCATCTCAAGACTCTTGAAATAAGGAATCCTCAAAATTTCTTAGGGGTACTCGGACTCAATCCAGGGGACAGCGTGCTCCTGACCTCTACCAGCTATCAGGACATTAAGGACGGGACCCCGGGTCTCATAGCAAGAGTCACACAGATGCAGATCTCCACTCACTCGATTATCAGCTCAAACAATTTCTATATTGAAGAGCGAGAAGCCATAACTGCCCGTATTCAGCTTGAATGCAAGTGCATGGCAAGGGTTAAGAGTGTCATTACAAACGAATTGGGAAAACCAGTGATATTGGACGCCAGGGAGATCTCCTGCTACGAGGCCAGGTAATCCCGAGTTTCGCTTCCCGAGTTTCGCTTCGGGATCACAGGAAATCGAAGATTTTCTGGGAGTTGCGATATAATCGCAACAGCACGAAGTCCTTTTCGCTTCGCTCAAGAGGACTAACTTATGGGCAAAGCTCATTTTTGGAAGAGCTCCCAAGTTTTTAAAATTTTAAAAAAGAATGTTCCGAAGAACGAAATTTCTCCGGAAACGATTGAATTTATTTTCTATTTTATATTACTGAATTCTTTTATAATTCATCCGGCATTTCGCCTTCCATACCT
>JAUPKV010000117.1 GCA_030837265.1 Methanobacteriota archaeon | reverse complement strand
GGGTTTATACTGTAAATTGTTTTTTTTCCTTCTTTTATTTCCACTATAAGTCCAACTTCCTTGAGATTTTTTATGTGCCAGCTGATAGTTGGCTTGGAAACACCGAATTCGCGTGCAAGATCAATATTTGTATTACATTTTTGGTTTATTATTTCTAAAATTATTCTTTGATTACTTAAATTTTGAAGAGTGGATATAACTTTTTTTTCGTCTTCATTGTACACAAGAAGATTTTCAAAATACCTTGTTTTACCGCCGTCTTTATAGGCTTCAATCTTTTTCTTGGCTGTCAGGGCTTTTAGATGGTATTTTACTATTTCCCTGTCCAAACCAATCTGATCTACAATTTCACTGATATATGCCCCAGGCTTGGTTTTGATATAAGCAAAAACTTGAAAACGGCTGGAATTCTCAAGTATATTTCCTGAATTTACTATTCGATATCCGACGATTGAGAAAAATAACTTTTGAGGATAGAGGTAATCAACTGCGGATAATACATATATTGTGGCTAGCCATAAAAGAAATTGCCAGTAAGGTATTTCAGTGACTTTGAGCTCTACAACTTTTTCTCCGTTAACCGGGACTCCGAATTGGTCAGGTGAAATAGGTTCGTAATAAAGTTCTTCAGCTGCGGCTGTTGCTGTTAAACAAAAATATAATAAACAGAAAATAAGCTTTTTTTGAAATTTAAAAATATGTAGGGTTTTTAAACCTGCAGTCCTCAGTTCCACGGTTGAGTCTCCACTTATCTTTATATCCGATCTCCTCTGGAAGTTCTCAAGAAGTGACTTTTGTAAGGAGGATCATTCATTGTCCATTCCAGATAAGCACCATCTTTATTGGTCAGAATGTTTTTCTAATATGATTAGAAAGACTAAATATCTTTAGATTGAGAAGTGAGCAACGGCTTTGAATGTGTAATCATCAATTCCATCGACTTTCTGCCCGTACACTGTAAACTTCCAGTCTCCTTGCTTTATGTATGTCCCAGTCTTGGGATGTATGCGGACGACTATCTTACCATCTTTTGTTTGATTGTAGCTATCATCGAAATTCGCAATAGGGCCTCCTGGGGGATAGCTAGTAAGTAATAAGCTAAAATTAACATTTCCCCAATCCAGATATAGGTCAAGAAGCGTTACTTTGGAACCTACTGTTATATTGAATGCCCGTTTTTCTCCCTGGCTGATGTTATATTTAGCTGTTCTCAAAACTTCTAATTTCTCACTTGCTTTTTTTAATTCTACGGATTTTATGCCGGCATCCCCTGTGTGATCAGAGTCAATGGTCGAGGGTTCATGAAAATATTCAATCATAGTAGAAACGGATCTATTTTCTCTATTAGGTATTATAATCACCAAAAAAAGGGGTGGAAAGCACAACATATAAATCTTTTGATTTAATGTAAATAAATGATAGCACAGAAATTTGAAAAATCTTTTATTATATAAATATTCTGCTGTATAAGGTATAAATAATAAACTCAATGTTGATCTAATCGGTTTCTTCTAATATCTATACAATTTCTATTTTTTTAAAAAAAGAAACTTTTCGATATATTTATAAATTATTAAAACGTTATTAAGTCTCTTTCCACTTTCATTTATTCTGTTCTTATTTATTTGTATTACATAATTACATATTATTTCCAATCATTATTTCGAGTCAAATGATGTTGAAATTTCTATTATGAGCCTTTTAAACATTGTTTGACAGCAGAACTGTTAGAGACTCTGGTAATAAGAGTTATAATCATATGTTAAAGTATTATTTCTCGGAGTTAAAAACGGATATCAGGGAAACTATCGAATTCCAACCTTGATTTAACTCCGATCCCAAAAAAGGTAAACATGCTGTTAAAATTGCTTATATATGCACGTTTACTTTTTGATAAAAGTTTACTAGTCCTTTATTATTTGGTTGAAATAAATAATGAAAACTCCAGGTTTCCAAATCCCACTTAATATTCAGCGTTCAGGTTAGGCTAGAGTAAATTCTAGGCAGATAAAAATGCAAGTATTCGTTACATTGGAAACTTAACCTTCAAAATATCAATCAAATAGCGGAGGCTATGGAACTGTCAAAAAGAATAAAAGCAATCAAAGTAAATTATATCAAAACAATATAGCGGAGAAGGTTTATGACTCTAGGTCAAGAATTATCATCTATAGATTTTCAATCAATGATTGGCGGTCCTTTGAATGCTGTCGTCAAAGCTCAAGCACAATCTGCACAGACATCGGTTGATTTCATAAAGAGTGTTGGGTTCAATGCTCCGGATGCAAAAGAAGATCCTGGGAAACCAACGATGGTCACTTTTGAATATGATAAATTTATTCAAGAGAAAGACGAAGAGGGGAAGATTGTCAACAAGTCGGTACCAATGAAGCTGACTGTGCCGATTCTCACTATGCTTCCTATTCCCTTCATCAGAGTGACAGATGTAACAGTTGATTTCAATGCAAAGATCAATTCTGTTGTCGAGACAACAACGGCATCATCGTCGGAATTAAACGCATCTCTCGGAGTAAAAGCCGGATGGGGTCCCGTATCTGCGGAATTGAAATGCAGTTACAGCAACAAGAAATCTACATCGTCCACTGACAAAACGGAACGTACCTACAGCATGGCCATTCATGTCGAAGCACAGCAGGATGAGCTTCCTGCCGGCATGGAAAAGCTTCTGGGGGTTCTTGAAAATAATATAAAAGAAGTACCGGCTCCCACTTCTTGAGGTAACCAGTATTCTATTAATATTCCAAAACAATCGAAATCAACGCATATTAGTGAACGACCAATACCATTTAATTAATTTATTAGCATGCAGGTGAAAAGGGGTGCCAGTTGCTACCTTTGCCTGCGTGCTTAAAAATATATAGGAGGTAATATATGGCAGACATAGGCTCACTTTTAGGCTCATTAATGTCCGGAATAATTGGCGCACGCCGCTTGGCTGATGAGCAAACGGCAGCGCTGGCAGAATACTATAAAAGCGTCCCCCTTCTTGAAGGCTTGTCGGTTCCTCGCATACGTATTCCTGAATTGACAATTGATATGCCTCTGCTCATCGAGAATTATGCGGAAGGACAAAACGGGGAGATGGAAGATCCGATAAAGCTTACAGAAGCAACTTTAGAACAACTTAAGGAAACCTCTATTAAAAACAATATCAAGATTGACCCGGTTTTTTATAAGGCGTTTTCAAATGAGGTACAAAATCGGCTTGAGTTGGAAAAACAAACCGGGACTCCTATCATGAAAGAGACGGTTTCGCGTAGTGTGCAAGATGCTTTTACCTCTACTTTGACAAAAACGAAGACTACTCTGTCTTCAACAGACCAGATGACCATCTCCAGAGATCTTCGGGCCAAAGCTTCAACAGTTGGCATCGCCAAAGAACTAGTACCTTCAAGTATTGTAGCCAACATCAAAACGGCTGATGTTAAAGAGCGCGCATCAAGCGCGAGCGTTGTACGCCTGAGAATTACGCTTAAAGAAGAAGGTTTAGAATGGACTACAAAGGCAAGCGAAGGCGGCGGCGTAACCAATACATTACAGCCGGAATGATGAAAGGAGGGTTACAGGATGCAATGTATTCTGAAGGAAAAGCTCCTGATGCAGGCGGTAAAACTCGGTGAAGTCAGCAATGTTTATCGTACCGAAAGCTACTGTTTTGTAGATGAGTACTTCGCCTGGCTGGAAGGCGCCGAAAAGGACTTGTCCGGTTTACGATCGCCTATTAGCATTATGCTCCAGGCAGAAAAAAGTTCTTTGACTTCAGTTCTGGACGGTTACGTGCCAAATCATGTTCAAGAAGGAAAGAGCATAAAAAAAATACAGAGAGCTGCTGCAGCTCAATCGTTGGAAAAAGTTTCAATAGAAATCTATTCCAAAATAGAACATATTGATCGAACCCTTGATCAATCGAGCGAAAAATTATGTAACGCTATTGCAGTCCTGGCAATTAATAACCCAGATTTGTATAAGGGACTTCAAGTAAATCAGATTGGAGTAGATACAATCTGGAAAATGCTTGGAGAAGCGCCAGAAACCATACCAATCTATAATTACTTTTGCGCAAAGCTTGCATCTACAGATATAAATTACCTTCTCATGGATATCGTACAGAAAATCTCAAGTAACAAAAAATGATACTCTTAAAAATAATTTGGATTTTTTTCACTTGACTTCTGATATTGAGAGTATTTAGACTTTCAAAAACTTTAATGCTCTCAATCTTGTAAGCATTATTGATGATTGCATCAAGAGAAGCATGCGAATGAACAATGAGATCCGAAAATAGGATACTTCTGATCTCACGAAAAAACTTAGTGGCTACCTCTTCGGCACCGCCTGCGGAGACGCCCTGGGTCGTCCTGTGGGACATCTTACAATTGAGCGGATTAAAGAAAAGCATGGGCGATGCAATAACAGAATTCTCCGATAGTGTAGCTCGGCCAATCATTCAGGGCTCTCACTCCTGCAACTGGGGTTAAAATCCTCATCGGAGCATCATTCTCTATTACTTATTATTTTTCACAAACGGAAAAAGCCTAATCATAATGATTTCCTATTCTATTTATAAATTATAGAGATTATAAACTATAGAGATTATAAACTATAGAGATCTGCATGCCTGCAGCAGGTCACCGTTTTTAACTCAATAAAAACATATAATTTTGTTCAATAAGTCTCCGGACACATGTAGACGCGCGGCGC
>JAUPKV010000116.1 GCA_030837265.1 Methanobacteriota archaeon | reverse complement strand
TTTTGTTTGGGAGATGAATTCTTTGTTTGAGGTCATAATATAACTCCTAATTTCATCAATCTCAATTCAGTTACTGATCCAGAACGTACTTACCTATCCTGTAATAATTCACAAATGAATGCAATTGAAAGATCTATCAACTATTTCCTGGTCGAACCCTCTCCTGCAAAAGAGAAGTCCCTTCCCATCTGTAAGATTCAGTCACGATTTTCAAATAATTGAGAATCTTCGTATTCATACTAAAATCGTCATCGTGAGAAGGGCACTCCTGAAACGAAAATGTAGTGGGGGGGTGTAAGTAGATGCTTTGGTTGAATCAGCATAAATTATGGTCCCGTGAAACATCCGACTTTGTGATGCTGCATGGAAGTTTTTCTTATTTTATTTGGAGGGGGATCTTCTGGTTCATGATAGCGTGCAGAAATATTATTCCATATTATATAAAAACAACGGAATAATTGTTTCTTAAAAGTAATACTCTTGGAATATCTAATTATAGAGCTAAGGGCATATAGAACCAGTAATTAGCAAAATGTAAAATTAGCCTTAAACCAGAGAAACTTGTTTTTAAATCCCTCTTTTGTTTCTTTATTGTAACTTCAAGTAGATTTAATGTATCAAGGATCTTCAGTAGTTAAACGCTCATCAAAATTTTATTCGTAAAACTTTCGTGAGAAAGAATAATTTTGAGTGGAAGATATTGAATCATGTGACATCTTCCTTAAATACCAATATTTTTAAATAATTTGTTCGATTAAAATATTACAGGCCCTGAAAAGGGTAATATAATTAAGTGAAAAACGGAAGTATTGGAACTGCTTCAGGCTTAATACAGAATTTGTGAGAATTTTTCTGAAAAAAAAGAGTTAACATAATGAGGGAGGCGTCAAAGTGAAGGAATTTTGTAATATATGTGGCCGGGAACTACTGGAAGATGTGCTGGTCGTCGATACCAGCCAGGAAATGAAATTAATTAAATTCAAGGATGTTCACGGGGATAAATCCGATCTGATATGCGTCGATTGTGCGACTGATTCGGTTGAGAATCCGCCCTTCTTATGTTCGAGATGTGGGCAGCCAATCGAATTTGGTGAGCATTTATACGTGTTAAGGCTGGGAATCCTAAAACCTGGTGGTACTGTCGTGGACTTTAAAGAAACATCTGCTGACGATACATGTATATGTCTCACATGTTTCGAAGAATTCATGAATGTTGAGGATGAAGAAGAGAAGGAAAAATAAGCGCCGTTTATCTAAACTTTATTCCCATTCTGCCCTTAATTTTTAGTGTATGGGCAAAATCAGGGTTTAGTGCCCGAGATGATACTATAGGAGAAACAGAATTGATTTTTCAGTTCCGTTCATAATTTTTTTCTTCTTTTTTAACATTCGGAAGGGAAATGATAGCTATTTGTAATCATTTACTTAAAAAATAGTTTTAAATGTGAAGGGTTTTTAAGGATGCTTTGAAAAAGTTATATAAATAGGTCAGTGAATTATTTTATGTAGTGGGCACCGACAAGTCTCCAGGAATAATAATTTTTCCAGCTACTGTCGAACCTATAATCATACAGCTCCTATAGACTTATCAGTACCTACATTGATTCTAGATTTAAATATGCACCTCCACTACTACACATTTAATATTTCATTTTTTTGTATAAGAATATATAAAGCAGGCAGATGAAACCAGAAGCAAATTCAAAACCAGGCATTTTTGTATTTTCTTTTCCAGACTTGTTTGAGTTTTGAGTTTGCTCCGATGTCTGTACAGCATTAGCTACTGCACTTCCAGTGCTTGTATTATTCTGAGTATCTACAGCTGGCTGTGTTTTATCTGCTGAAGGCTTTATTCCATTCGTACTTGCTGTACTCTTTCCCGTAATTGCAAAGGAAGAAAATCCAGGTGTCTTTGCTGTAAAATACAGGTAATTATCATCTTCACCAGATAAACAGGTCGTTAGCGGGTTCCATTTCTTGTCACTGTATCTATTCAGAGTAATGAAAGACTTGTCAATATTTCTATCGTTTATCCAAGTTTTTTCAACTTTGAAATTCACAATTGCATTTTCTATATTTTTTTGAGTTGCAAACCCACTGCTTCCGACCCAGATGTTTAGGAATTTATAGATTTCGTCCGAAGGTGGTTCCGAAACAAGAGTGGATTTTCCTTTCAGCATCTCAACTATAGTTGTTATCTTGCCAGCTGTCTTCTTCGAATCAAAGCTTATGTTCGTAACAGGTGTGTTTTTTTGCGGGAAAGCGAAAATAACAGATTGTCCACTTCCAATGAATGTCTGTGAGAGTTCTTTTGTTTCAACATTTCCTTGAGATTCAGGTGAGCCGCCTCCACTCCCGCCTCCACTTCCACCGCTGTTTCCGGCACTTGAGCTTTCCTCTAATACGGTTATCGTAGTAGTTTTTGTGGTGGTCCCGTTCTCATTGATTGCAACATGATTAACATTATAAGATCCTGGCTCCGTAAACACATAAACCGGTGTTGCATCACTTGAATGTCGGGTAAGTCGGGAGGATTACTCCTCCTTTCTCCCCTAAGAACTGTACATGAAACTTTGGCTTCATACAGCTCAAGCATCTCATAACCCGTATGTAGGGCGGCAGTTATTTAATTAGAATTTATTGCAAAATTGTTTGTGGCAATGTATATGTGTATAGACTTAGTTAGATACTTTGCGACTTTTTTTTTTTACCCCATACTTTTATACATCCCCATTAGTTTGCGGTTTCTTTCTTTGGTTTTATACTCAAACCAATAGTCTTTATTTAGGTAAGGATTTTTATCCAGTTTTATAGGTATGGTTCTTATAATTCTTGTGTTTGATAGATATTTAAGCTGAATATTTCCACTAGCAAATACCCATTTCCTTTTTCCTATGGTTTGCCAGTATTTGTTTGCAATCCATTTCTTGGATTTATGTGGATGTCTTCTCTTTGCCCATTTCCATAACATGTTCCATATTCTGCTGTCTATTTTACTGAATATGGATTTGGACACTACTCCCTGATGATAATTAGACCAACCTGTTGTAATTGGATTGAGAGTATTTATTAAGTCTTGTTGTGTCCATGTCTTTCCATTTCGGATTACATCACTGATTTCTCGAGTGATCTTTTGTGTGGATTTCTTGGAGGGTTTTATGAGGAGTTTTCCATTGTATTTTCTAAAATTCCAGCCTATAAAGTCAAAACCATCGTTTATATGGGTTATTTGTGTTTTTTCGTTGGATAGTTCTAGCCCTCTTTGTTTTAAGAAGTTTCCAATAAGGATTTTCACTTCTTCCGCAATTTCTTTGGTTCTGGCAGTTACAATGAAGTCATCCGCATATTTGACAAAGTTTACCTGATATTTTGAAGCTATGCGGCAATTGATCTTATTGTTTTTACTGTGATATTTTATATCAAGTATTTTCTCAATTCCATCTAGTGTGATGTTAGACAGAATTGGTGATATGATGCTGCCCTGCGTTGTTCCTGAGTTTGTTGGAAAGAGGTTATGCTTTGAAACATAACCTGCTTTAAGGAATTGTTTTAGAATTGATTTATCCATTGGAATGTTATCCAGAAGCCATTCATGACTGATGTTGTCGAAACAACCCTTTATATCTCCTTCTAGTATCCATTGTGCATCGCATTTTCTACTGATCCTGTTGAATATAGTTGCACAAGCATGTTGTGCACTTCTGTATTTTCTAAATCCGAAGGATGTAGAGTCTGCAGTGGCTTCAGCATATGGATTTAGTGCTAATGTGTAGAGAGCTTGCATAGCTCTGTCATACATTGTTGGGATGCCTAAGGGTCGTTTTTCCTTTTTCCCATATTTTTCAATGTATATTCTTTTTAATGGTTTGGCTTTATATTGTCTATCAGTTAGGCTGAGAGCAGCTTTCATCTTGGCTTCTGGTGTTCTCCATCGAATTCCATCGATTCCTGCTGTTCTTTTGCCTTTATTTTGAGTTACTTTTCTTACTGCTAATAGTTTTGCATAATAAGAATGGGTTAGTAAATAGCTCAGCCTTTTGACTAAATTCCGTTTCTTTTGAATAACTGCCTTCGTAATCCTGACTTGCAGACGACTAACACATTCTTCGATTTTATGCCAGTCGATATTGGTCCAACTGGTTTTTAGTTGTATGTTAGTAAGCTTCTCAATAGGTGATTCGGCGGGTAGACTCTTGCTGGTAATATCTTTGTTGTGGGAACTGACACATTTGTGTTCGTTCCAGGAAGATGGATTTCCTATAAGTTTATCCGTTTCATCGTCTAGCGTAATTGAAGGACTTACTTTCATCGTCCTGCTTCCATTCTTACGTTTCGATACCGTGGAGTAAGTTTGCATCCTTTCAGATCAGGGCAAAGTTTGAACCCCTATACACGACTATTACAGTCTGTCATTCGCTTTCTACTCCTTTCCTATACCCTCTATGTCTTTGTTATTCCTTACGAAATTCCTACCCAGTAGGGAACATATAGGGCTTACCAAGTTCTATAGCATAAATAATTATGAATACCTTAGAAGCCATCTATAAGCCGAGAGTTCTTTGTCCATTTCCCATTACGTAGAGTAAGCCATAATGGTCTGACTCTTCACCTTTTGGTTCAAGTGTATCAGTCTAATTTCACTTGTCGAATGTTACGACTCTTACAATGGTTCACATTACATTCTTCATAGTATTCTTATCCTAACAGATAGTTTAGATTAGACTTCCAAATTTCCCCATATTGTCCTATAAGCTTCACATCTTGACGTTGTCATCAACACGTGTTATAGTAGGATTATCCCAAATGGAAGGGATAGCATTTCTGCAATTCATGCTTTAGCTTTCTTGTCGCACAACTCCTTCATTCATCGCTTTCATCACATGGAATTTATCGAATGTGATTTTTGCTTGTGGAAGTTCTTTTGAAATTCCACTGACATATGAGGGGGACATGTCATAACATACTGATTTAATATTGCTAGGATTTCCATTATGATTTTGCAAATCATCACTAAAACTGGTAACAGTAGACGAGTCTTTACCCTCACAAGCAAATATCACTTTAGAATATTTTATACCGCAACTAGAGTTATGTATTCATGTCCTTTCTTGCGTGAAGTTTCATCTAAATCAATCTTGACTACGTCAGCAAAGTCTTCTTTGGATCTTGCTTTGTCAACATAATATTTTATAACTCTCCATAGCCTCGTATCATGCTCTCCAAGCAAGTTTCCGACTTGTGATACTGGCATTCTTTTGCCAGCTCCAGGATCGTGGTTTCCATTTGAAGAGTAAAACCACTTTGTTCACGAGCCCATGGAACCTCTATTTGGAGAATTCCACAAATGCTACATTTTACCGCGGAACTCTACAATGCAAATAGGTGGAGTATTTAAAGTAGTCGATATGCTGCAGCCCTTTTTTCTTTAGTATCATCAGCTGAGCAATTCGGTTTACCACACTTAGGAGTCGTAACGAAATAACCTCGGCAAAACACAATTTATTTTAACTAAATCAATGAGCTCGTTTGCGAAAATATTTAGGAACAGTATAAAAAAGCACCTAAGTTATTTCGCTGCGGGTACTTAGGGCAAGGAAATTTAGAACCACGTCTAAAATCAAGCCAAATATCAAGGTTTTCGGATATTGAATCAAGTTTATAGTTTTTTATGT
>JAUPKV010000115.1 GCA_030837265.1 Methanobacteriota archaeon | reverse complement strand
CATAGTTTATAATTAAGTAAATTCTCACTATTTATTTAAATATTTAGATATATAAGATGAATTCCGTTCAGTTTATAAAGTTTTGATTTTTATTATGGCGATTATAGAAGAGTCCTTGACTATTATCACCAGTAATTAAAAGTCTTAATATTCTTGATCGACGAACTAACCAAATAATAGGTAAACACATAAAAATAGAAAATAAAACAAGCACACAGTAGTTTGTATCTTTTATGTTAAGTATTAAAATTCCAAAAAGACGAAATAATGGGTGAAATAAATATATAATCATAGAATTTGCACCTAAATAATTTATTAATGGAATTTTTACATTTTTATGTCTATTTACAATAATTAATATGATTATAATTAGTAGTGTCAATAGCAGTTACGAATTCCCCATTTTCAGCAGTTACAAATTCCCCAAATCCCAATCCTTGAGAAAACTTGAGGATAGAAAAAATGTTGAATACGGAGGTGCGACAAGAGGCTGAATTATGGATTGCTATAAGCTATCCTATTTGCTCAGGATATCCCTATTGCAGCATGCATTTTGGTAACAAAATTGTGTGAAGCCTGCAAGACAACGTGGAAATGATCAAAAACCTAATTTGACCAATCTGCTAGGGAAAGACTATCATGGAGAAACGAAAGTTGAATTATCGTAAGGATCGTAATCAGCGACAAGTGAAATGGGTTGATACACTTGAACCAAATAGGTAAGGAATTGGATTATACTGGCTCTCCGAACAGTATAATGAGCAAACAAAATGTTCCCGGTCTACAGATAACTCCTAAAATGGTCATATTATCCATAAATCCAGAACTTGGTAAGTCCCATGTGCTCCCACAATTAAAAAAAAAAAAAGGGTAGGAATTTCGCGAGAAACAACAATGGCACAGGGGATAAAGGAAACGGTACGAAGCGAATGGCATTCTGCAATGGAATGCATAGAGGTTCAGAATTTGCCTTATCCCGAAAGGGAGCAGACTTGCCGTAGGTGTTCTATTACATGAAAGGAAGCAAACTTATGAATGCAGGATACTCAACGACACCATTAGGTGAGAGGCTTGCAGACATCTCAATCCCTGTCAAATGGGAACAAATCAACTGGAAAACAGTAGAAAAGAATGTCAATAAGCTGCAAGCTCGGATTGTAAAAGCAGTTAGACAAAATAAGTGGCACTTAGTTAAACGACTACAATACTTGCTTACCAATTCTTTCCATGCCAAATTACTAGCAGTAAAGAAGGTAACACAGAATAGAGGTAAAAGAACAGCTGGAATCGATGGAGAAAAATGGACAACATCAAACTCCAAGATGAAAGCTGCTCAAAAATTATCAGATAAAAAGTACAAAGCTCAGCCATCGAAACGAATCTTTATTGAGAAACAAGGAAAGAAGAAAAAACGACCATTAAGCATTCCTACAATGTACGATAGAGCAATGCAGGCATTGTATGCTCTTGCTTTAAATCCAATAGCAGAAACTACAGCAGATAGAGTGTCTTATGGATTTCGTAAATATCGAAGTTCACAGGATGCACAAGCTCAACTATTCATATGTCTGAGTAAAAGAAACTCTGCCCAATGGATTCTTGAAGGTGACATTAAAGGATGTTTTGATAACATAAATCACGAATGGCTCTTGAACAACATTCCTATGGACAAGTCAATATTAAAGCAATTCCTTAAAGCTGGTTTTGTCTATAACATACATCTGAATCCCACCAAAACAGGCACTGCCCAGGGTGGAATAATATCTCCAACTTTGGCAAATATCACATTGGATGGTATGGAAAATGCCATATCAACCAAATACCATTCAAACAAAAAGGGAACTATCAACAAAACCAGATATAACCTTCATAAAGTCAATTTTGTGAGATATGCAGATGATTTTATTGTCACTGCTGATTCAGAAGAAGTAGCAAAAGACATTGCTGATATTATCAGACTATTCCTAAAGGATAGAGGACTGGAACTATCTCGTGAGAAAACCCTTATTACTCATATAGCCGATGGATTTGATTTCTTGGGATGGAATTTCCGGAAATACAACGGTAAACTCCTAATCAAACCCTCGAACAGATCTATTGAGACAATCACAAAAAGTATAAGTAACGTGATCAAGAAAGGCAAGGCTTTGTCTCAAAGTTCTCTCATTAAGAAACTCAATCCTATTATTATTGGATGGAGCGAATACCATCGCTCAGTAGCTGCGAAAGAGACGTTCAGTAAACTTGATTTTAGATTATGGAATATGCTATGGACATGGGCTAAAAGGCGACATCCAAACAAATCTCACCAATGGATAGTAAATAGATATTGGCACAGTATAGGGTCAAGGAATTGGGTATTCTTTGCAGATGGGTGTAAACTCAAGTCTTTTGTAGATACAAAGATTATAAGACATCCATGTATAAAAATGGATAAGAATCCTTATGCCGACAAAGAATATTTCAAATGGAGAACAAATTATCTGAGAAAGCAGAAACAAATGCTGCCAGGGTAATTGTCACGGAAAGTCTAACAGCTGCCCGATACAGAAAGGGTTATAGAACGCTTGAGCCGTATGAAGGGAAACTTTCACGTACGGTTCTTAGAAGAGGGAGAGCGAGTAATCGTTCTTTCTTATTCAACGAATGGCTATTGATAAGAGAGTTATATTCTCGAGGTTTTAACAAAAGTGAAATTGCCAGAATAACAGGTTTTGACAGGAAAACTGTAAGGAAATATCTTCAACAAAAGACAATTCCTGAACCTCAGAAGCACCCATCAAAACCGAGCAAACTTGATCCTTACAAACCTTACCTTCTCGAAAAGCTTAAAGAAGGTCCCTATACCGCTACTCGACTCTTTCGTGAAATCCAGGAAATGGGCTTTGATGGCGGAGAAACTATCGTTAGGGATTTGATAAGAAAAGTCCGACCAAAACCGGAATTGCCTGCAATACTCCGTTATGAGACAAAACCTGGAATTCAGTCTCAGGTTGACTGGGGAGAATTGGGAACAATCGAAGTGGATGGAAAGTTAAAGAAACTCTTTTGCTTCAACATGATTCTTGGATATTCCAGAATGAGATATGTTGAGTTTACTTTGAGTATGGATACTCCTACTCTGATCCAGTGTCATATGAACGCTTTTGATTACTTCGGAGGATATACACAGGAAATTCTCTACGACAACATGAAGCAGGTTGTAATCAGAAGAGCACTGAAGGTATCAGATTCTGAATGGAACTCACAGTACGAGGATTTCTTCAGGCACTACGGATTCATCCCTCGTCTCTGCAGACCCTACAGGCCTCAAACAAAAGGTAAAATTGAAAATACTGTGGGGTACGTCAAAAGGGATTTCTTCCTTGGAAGAAGGTTTACCTCTCTCGAAAACCTGAACGCCCAAGTTCATAAGTGGTTGAAGAGAGTAAATTCAACTATCCACGGAACAACCTATCAAATCCCTCTTGAACGTTTTAAGGAGGAGAACCTGAACCCATTGGGTCAGGTTCCTCCTTACAAAGTTGTCCATAAGGAGACCAGAAAGGTCTCCAAAGATTGTTATATTTCGTTTCTGGGAAATAAGTATACTGTTCCTTATAGGTTTGCAGGAAGAACTGCAGAGCTACAGATCTTTGAAGGAAGGTTCGAGGTTTATGTTGATCACGAGAAAGTATGTGAACATGAGATTCTTCCGGGGAATTGCAGAGTTGCCAGAAAAAAGGAACACTTCCAGGGCCTTCTGAGTGAAGTTTTAAAAGAGAATTCGAAATGCAAGAGAAAACCACAGATTACTTTGAAGTTTTCAGGTCCTGAAGTTGAAAAGAGGTCTTTAGCAGTCTATGAAGCTTTCAGTGAAGGAGGTTTTGTATGAACAATTTCAGCTATGAGAGACTGCATAATAACCTGCAATATCTGAAATTGTATACGGTTGAAGAGCTCCTTGACAACTGCCTTGAACTTGCTGCAAGAGACAGTAAGACGACAATGGAAGTACTTGATTACCTGTTTGAACAGGAAAGGAAAAACAAGGAAGCTGCTGCGATTGAGAGAAGGATGAAAAGTGCAGTTTTTCCTGTGAAAAAGACTCTTGAGGAATTTGATTTTGAATTTCAATCATCCATTGATAAAAAAGTCATTGAAGACCTTGCAACGTTGAGATTTGTACACAATGCAGAAAATGTTGTTTTACTTGGGCCTCCCGGTGTTGGTAAGTCTCATATTGCAATAGCTCTAGGAATTGAAGCAGCAAAAGCAGGATTTTCTGTTTATTTCACAAATGCAGGAAATCTTATCGAGAGATTAAAAATAGCAACCAAGGAGGGAGTTCTTGAAAAGAAGCTCAAAATTTTTTCAAAATACAATCTGCTAATCATTGATGAAATTGGCTATCTACCATTTGATGAAGAAGGAGCTCATTGTTTATTTCAATTGATTTCCAAGCGTCATGAAAAGAGATCAACCATCTTTACATCAAATAAATCCTATGGAGAATGGGGAGAGATATTTAAGGATAATGTAATAGCTGCTGCTGTACTGGATAGAATCCTCTATCATTGTACAACTATCAACATCAAAGGAGAGAGTTATAGACTTAAAGAAAGAATGAGACAGGGTATAAAACCTATAATTTCATACACTTAATTATATATTTGCTGAATTTTTTAAATAATTTTATATCGAATGTGGAGAATAATAAACCGTGGAAAATGGGGAAAAGTAAGTTGCTATTGACACTTGTGACCATCGTAACCGATGTCCCCCCTTTTTTAGCCGGAATATCCTTTGTATCGGTAAAGCAATGAGAGATATCTATTTTCTTCAAGTCGTAACCTTTGTTTAAAAGATCATTGAAAATCTTTTGATAGATACCATGTTCACATAGGTAAAGATGAAATCTATGAATCGTTGATTTTGAACCATAATGGCGTGGAACGTCTTTCCACGTACAACCTGTCATAACAACGTATAAAATACCGTTAATTAACTTTCTCATATCTGAACGTGGTCTTCCTGTAAGTGGTTTCTGTGGAGGAAGATAAGGTTCTATACATTCCCATAGAACGTCATCGATTTCATGGAATGACATAAAAGTAAATTTATAATTTTAGCGTTATATTACTTTTGGGATAGGCTCTATAACATCAATCAAATACAAATTGACGACCAGAATCATGCTACAT
>JAUPKV010000114.1 GCA_030837265.1 Methanobacteriota archaeon | reverse complement strand
TCTTTCCATGTGTTGGAGCTTCAAACGTAGGACAGCTCTCAAACAAAATCGCAATAGAACTGGACAAAAAGGGAATCGGAAACCTGATGTGCACCGTCGGGATCGGAGCCCGAGCTCCCGGACTCATGAAGTCTGCCGAAGCTTCCGACAGAATAATTGCAATTGATGGTTGCCCGGTGAACTGTGCTAGAAAAACTCTCGAACTGGCAGGTTTCAAAGTAGACAATCACATCATTATCTCCGAATTTGGAATTAAAAAGACCAAAGATAGAGACCTAAAGGACGATGAAGTTTCCGAAGCTCTTGAAAAAACGCTTGGGATCCTGCAGTCTGAGTAATTTCAGAGCATTCAACTTTAAATTATGATTTACATTTGTTTATAGTGGAATTCGGTAGGGCTTCATGGAAAACCTTTCGAAATTAGCTTTAGGGGCAGAAAATTACAAAGCTCTAATAATATTACTCACTGATGCAATAAGAAAATCCAATGGGCACAGAAAAGTAAATACGAAATTACCCGAAACATCCACTTCCTTTATTCTGTTCTCCATTTTATTCTCTTGAAAATGATTTAGAGTGAAAAAATCATTTATATTCAAACATTGTGTTCTATTTTGATTTACAATATATTTCTGCTTTTGGTTATAGAATTAAAATATCAGTTGTCAATGACTTAGATTTTCATCAGTTCTCAAAGTTCATATAAACATCAACGTATCAATATATATATTTAATAGTTATTTGTTCTAGTTTAAATTCAAGAATAAAAATGTATAAATTGATCATAGATTTTACAAATTCATCTCTCGAGAATAAAGTGAAAAAAGCAGGATTACGGTGTTTGAAAATGTCAAAACCAAAAAATGTCTGGGCAGAGTTTTTTGCAGACAAGAGGAGTGGTGGCCACAGATCTTCAGCTGAGGAGTTTATTTTGATGGAAGCTAAGGAAAAATTATTCCACCTTAATGGTGGTAAAACACTTCTTGACTTTGGATGCGGTGCAGCGGAACTCCTCACTTATTACGCGCCTGAATATGAACGGCTTGTAGGAGTTGATTTTTCCGCATCCATGCTTGATGAAGCAAGTAAAAGAATCAGGGAAAAAAAGTGCGAAAATGTATCGTTGATTCTTGCTGACAACAAAACTGTCTGGGATAAACTTGAGTTCTCATTTGATAGAATAACTGCAGCTGGAGTATTCCAGTTCCTGAAATATCAAGAAATTGATGAGTTTATCTTTAATGCGTCAAAGTATCTTAACAAAGATGGCAAAATAGTAATTTTCGACATACAAGACTCTCGCCTATATCCCTTATGGAAAATGGGACTGTTCTCAAAGGACCCAAAACTCAAGAATATTTTATATAAAGTCGGTTATGAACTAAAAACAATAGTTTTTGCAAATGTAAAAAATCGTCAAAGAGATATTCTCGGATACACCCACACCCCCTATAAGATTGAAATGATTGTAAATAAGAACGGTTTTAAAATGACCTGTGTTCAATCGATGTATTATGAGTACAAGTTTCACGCAATAATATCCTGGACTTAAAAACTTGGTCGTGTCTACGAGTCATTGATCAATTCTAAAAAAACTGGCACCGCCATTGTGTTTGAGAAATATGTAGAGAGATACTCGTGATTACTGTTTTCAATAACTCACACCCACGACCTATAAATAAATTACACTTCATTTAATTAATTTTGGGGCTGGCACTGATGCCAATCGCTTTTTCTGTTGTTATGAACCTAACAATAAACTCCGCCCCATTATCCCTTTTTGCTTCTCGCTAAAGACTGCTCTATTTGCTCTTTGATTTTCTTCACCGTCTCACGTTCCTTCTCTTCTGCCGGTTCAGTCCATGGCTGAGTAATACGCCGTGTTATCCTGCCGCTAAGGGGCGGCTCCGGGTAAGATCCTGGATCGTAAAGGGAATAACCGTAGAAATTCACTGGCTCTTCTTGATAACACGACCATATAGCTTGCCTAATTATTTCTGGATCTCCCTTAAATTGAAGATCGATTAGGGTAACTTGCTTTCGGAAACGTTCGATGAACTCCATCGGCAAATTGAATAGAAAAGGATGGGGGGAACCTGTTCCAATAATACGCTTTTTTTCATCAACGCCGTTTGAAAACAAAGCCTTCATAGCTTCTCCGGTTAGATGCCCCGGTGATTCTGGTCCCCCAAGAATTAGGTAACGAATATTTGGATTAGCAACGATATTGCATATTATCTTCTCAAATCCAATATTCTCTGTTTGCACCGTTCCAGAAAGTGCCGCTCCACTTTCTATCCCAACTCGTACAAGCTTTTCAACTTCAGGTGGAATCTTGTCGGCATCAGTTTTCAAAATAATAGCAACGGCAACAGGAGAGGAATCATTCCCTCTGAGATACGTGCCTTCTTCTGGAGGATAATCTGGATGTGGACTCATCTTTAACATTTATCACTCACTTCCTTCATAATTTCTATATTCGTATTCTTTGGTCATCGGTTAAGGAACTTTCTTGCCAGTTGGTCTCTATTTCAAAGCCAAAATAATTTTCAAGTTTTGAGCACCCAATCTTAAATCGGTATCATACTCCAACTTCAAATCATGAATACTTTGAAAAACGTTGTGAAAATCGATGTAATTTATCACGATTCCTCACATAACCGATGACGCATGGATTAAATTCAAGTTCTATTGTCAATTTATCAGGTATTTGCGGTGCTCCCTGAATCGTCGCAAAAAATCCATAGGTCAGCTCGTTAATTTCGAATCAAGAATTTAGTCATTTTATTTCCCGCAACAACATCCTTTTTCATTCCCCGACTCTCTATACTTTTTCTCTTCAAAGATAAGACCATAAACGTTCTCACTGTAAATATTTGCCCAGCCGATTTGGGTACCCCCGGCTAAGAGCATGGCGACAGAAATAGCTTCGGCAATCTCTTTTTTGCTTGTACCCTGTGCAAGAGCTCTCTGAGAATGGGCATCAACACAGAACTGGCAACGCATGAGGACCGAAGAGGCAATAGCTATAAGGTCCTTGGTCTTGCGGTCAAGTTCTCCACTCTCAAAAATAGAATCTCTTAATTTTCCAAACGCTTCAGCAGTATCAGGAAGTATTTCGTTCAGGAATGACATTCTTGTTCCTCCGGTTTATTCATTGATTTGAACTTATAAAATACATAAAGTCAAATATCAATAAAATTTGATACAACTAAAAGACTTGATATCATTCTCAAATCAATAACCCGTTTAGCTATTCATGTCTGTCGATGTTCGAGCTCTGATCTCATAATTTAACTGCAAACTATTACAAATAATAAGAATAGCTCGCATGACCAAAAAATGAAGGTGATATGTTGACTGAAATAGTTGTAAATTCCAAAATCTGTGATTTTGTCCACAAAATCCAAGGGAGTAGAAAAGGAAACAAAATCATTGTTGACATAGAAACCCCATGTGAAAAGATACAGAAATTTTCTCACATGGAAATACCCCTGATGGAAATCCTGGACATTAAGAATAACTACGTGATTGATAGGGCACAGGAAGCAAAATGCTGCTCAAATTGTCTTGTACCCTGTGCAGTACTCAACCTCTGCAGACTGGAAAGTGGATTCCTTGCAAAGTCTTTGGCAAAAAAAGCAGGCAGCATCAGCATTGAATTCAGAGATGTCTGAAAACTGTAAAAATAAGGCACTAGTCAAGTCGAATGGAAAAATAAGAGTGAGGAGATGAACGATGCAAAAAAGAAAGGAAAAGATTCAGAAAAAAAGGGAAGCAAAAAGAAAAACTCTTGAATTAGCTTTTTCGCACTCGAATTTCATTTTGCTTCAGTTCCCATATCAACATCTTTCTCCTTTTCCATCTCTTCATATTTTTTTCTCTCCAAGATAAGCCCACACACTTGCTCGCCGTAGATGTTTGTCCAGCTAAGCTGGGAACTTCCAGCTATCATGGCAACAGCAATGGCTTCGGCAATTTCTTCTCTACTTTCCCCGTGTGCAATGACCCTCTGGAAAGGTATATCAACACATGCAAGATTCAATTCCATTGCATAACATTTTTCATTCTGGCCACAGATATCTTTCATTTCTTTAGTTATTCGAAAGCCTAGCTTTTCATATAATTTTATCGCAGCAACATTGTTTACATTTACATACAATAAGACCGACACTATTTTATTCAGCCTCATTTCCCGGATGCTCTCGTTTAACAACCTATTAGCAAAGCCTCTCCCTCTAAAGTTTTTATCAATCCATTTGAATATTTTATAAGTTCATCTGATCTTCGAGTTTCAAATCCCTCTGTCTGTATTCTAAGGACTTCAGGAAGCATGTTATCCTCTATAGACCCAACATTCTCCTTCACCGTCTGTTCCCATCTTTTTATAAGA
>JAUPKV010000113.1 GCA_030837265.1 Methanobacteriota archaeon | reverse complement strand
CCATTTATTATTTAGGTGTTCATATAAATATTTCTAATACAAGCTCAACAACTTTTAATATCATAAGCTTCTAAGACTTAAGTTGGTGGGGTAAGTAATGCATTTTAGATATGGAACTTCTTCTTTGAGATGACTCTAGTACTGCGATTCCAAAGTATGTCTATAAGCCTAGCTTTTGAATGGATCTATAGACCAACGAATTTTCCGCTAAATAAGGGATTTCTTTTGGAATCGATACACTAGATAGAATACATCATCAGCGAAGGTTCTTTCAGACTGATTTTTATATTTTTTATGTAAATCTAAAAATCCGGGTTGTGGGGAGAGTTACTGAAAACACTAAACATAAGAATCTCTCTGTATTTCTTAAAAACATGAGAAATGTGTCCTTTTTGCCAGAATTAATCACCAATTCACGGACACTACCAAAATCCGAAGTTCTGAGATAGTCATGCCAATTTATGTGTTCAATCCTACTGTTCCAACCTTGAAAATAAAAGCACAGAAAAAAATAGCTCAATATACATCTACGGAAGTGAAAATATATGATTCTCAACGAAGATAGAATTGTAGGAAACATCTCTAAAAGCCAGGTTACACTTGGAGACATCTCCGAAAGCATATTTGGGGGTGTAAGCACAAAAAATAGTTTGCTGCACAGGCTTTACATTTCTGAGGAAGGCGGTTCGAACTTATCTTATTTTTGCAAAAGCCTCTGTAAACCCGTATTTTCAGAACCTGAACTTGTCTATCCATATGTACCACAGACATTTTCCGAAAAATTTGCGTTTCACCCTTCACTTTACCGTTTTATCCTTCCCTATGAGCCATCCGATGAGGGCAGGCGGAAAAAGTACAGAGTAATTCCTCCCCCAGAGCTAAAGGACAGATTCCCTCTGACTTACAGGAGGATTATGGAATTCAAAAAGGAGTTCCGTCACGATACCTCTCCGCTTAACGCTGTAGATTATAGTATAAATGGACGGAAATTTCTGGAGTACTTAAACACGCCTAAAATAATTGCCACTGAAAGCTATCATCTACATGCTGCATACGATATTGTCGGAAATCATGTATTTGAAGAAGGCTGCGGTATTGTCCTCAAAGATCAGAATAAGTATCCTTATGTTAATGCAGTGCTTAACAGCTCTATTGCCAGACTATTTCCTGCTGTTTCGAAGTCTGAAATTATGTACTCGAGTTCTGTAGCTCCTGTGGTTTTAAAGCGTTTTCCAATTGTATGTTCAGATAACGGGCTAACTGAATATCTTATAAACACTATTTCCAGTTACCTCGGGGTCCTCCACAGACAGACGTACCCACCGGATTATGGAGTTATTGATTGGGTTAGAGAACTTACAGGGTTCTATGAGCAGATCTCAAATCTTCTGATCCTGGATACTTACTTTATATATGATCTTGATTCAAGACTCCTGGACGCCCTTGAAGAAAATATCCACCCTTATGCCGGCGATATGGAGTCTGAAAACAGTAATAGTCTTTTGAGTACATTATATTATATAAAGCAGCAGATCCTCGAAACCTCAAGCTTTGAAAAATACAGGTTTAATATGGAACCACCTGACATTCTACATTTCTTAGGACTTACGCAGTCGAATTGAGAACCAATAGCTTGAAACTTCAACTATCTGAATTCTTCTATAAGCAGTATAAAAAGATAGCTGAATGTGAAAAGATACATAGATACATTAAAGGTACAGTAAAATTCGCTATAAGAAAAGTGAGAAATGAGAGTGGAAAACTCTACTCTCAATTTAGTTTCATAGCTATCAACTGCTGATGCTGACAAAAATACAGAATAAGGTTGAAATCCTAATTTGACAGAAGCATACATTTTATAACCCGAATTTGATAAAATCATATATTTTATAATGTGAAAATAGGCTTCATGTTTCTGTTTTCTTCATAAAATTTAAATTTATTTCATATGTTTTTTGTTTTTTGATTTTTTTCGTTTTTCAGAAAGATTCTATGTCGATACAATACGTTTTTTGTAGTAAAATACTGTGTTAATTAGCAGAATTAATTAGCAGAATCTGTCAAATTCGGGTTGACAATTCGACATCTTGAGGCTTAAATTTACTGCTATTGGTTATTTTTTTCGTTTGAATGAGTTTTTCCCCGAAATCTCTTTTAATTATTGATTGATTGATTCTCCGGCCCTCTTTGAACGTGTCGAGCAGGCTCGAAAGTGTTTGTATATACTCGGAAGAGAAAAGGAATTAAAAACAAACTTCAAAAGCTTTCCCCGATAAGTATAATAAGTTCTGCTTCAATCAGCTGTTCTAAAAGTTCACTTTCAATATATTCATACTGTAAGCCAATATCAAAAAGCCGTTTGTACGTGTTATCATTCACATAGGTGATGTCCAATCTTTTTAACACGTTAGCTATCGCCATTTCTATTGTTTCGTTTCCCAGTTTTAAACCCCCAAGACTTTTTATTATTTTCTGGTTTTTAGACAATAGTGGTCAACTGCCAGCGGAATCAATGCCAGATTTTAACGATTCCAGAAGATATTAAAAAGTATCTGATTCCTTCCAGTGTAAGGAATTTTGTCTTGTAGGCAGTTCAGTCAGACAAAAATTAAGTAACAACCAAGTTGATATAGTCTTCATGTTTTCTATTGATTACTGCTTCATCTAGGTGTTTATCCAGGATTTCCCTTTTGTTAATAGCCAGTTGGAAAGAGATTTCTGGAAAGCGATGCATTACTTTCTTCATTTTAAGAGAACTAGCAAGGTAGTTATCGAATTCCGTCCTGCAATTCGAGTTATACACTTTAAGGTTACTTAACTTCTGGTCCTACATCACAAGATCGACAACTGCTTCTGCAGCAAAAGTTGTCTCGATCGAGCATATGCCTTCCCCGGTAAAAGCGTCTACAAACCCTGTAGCATCCCCTCTCAGAAGAAGCCTTGATCTATTTCTCTCATCTCTCTGCCTATCCTGCCCTCAGGGATAATGTGGGAAACTCAGGGATAATGTGGGAAATTATAGGAAATACTCTGCAAAAACCATTTGTCTGTAAAAAGTCTTGCATTGATTTTTAGGGTATAGGAAATACTCGGCTGTTCTTCCCAGATAAGTGTTATCCAAGGTCCTGACCTCAAAGCAATCTCTTTTTCCATAGACTTCTAACTAACTAAATTCTAATATTTATGACCGACTTGATCGTGCTTTATTTTCCTCCCTCAAGTAAGTAAATTCTAGTCTCTTCTGGATCGTTAAAATTTATCTTTATTTTCCGTATTCAATAACTGCAATAAATCAAAAACCTATAAATTAATAAAAAGTCTCATTTCTACACAACCGTGTTTTCATTCGAGCCAATTAGTATCACGTCAATCCCGAAATGTCTATAATTATGAGCTTATTGCAATCTGTTTTCTAAAATATTAGATGGCTGACATG
>JAUPKV010000112.1 GCA_030837265.1 Methanobacteriota archaeon | reverse complement strand
TATACTGTTGAAGCAGGAATCCAAATATTCTATAAAGGCGTCGAAGTTTTCAACATTCAAATTTCTGGCTACTTTAGGAACTGAAGGAATAGGGGTTATGTCTGAGTGTGAGTATGCAAAATTAGTCAGGATGTCAACTTCTTTCTCTGTAGGGTATCTCCAATTTTCTCCCTTATTTTTAAATTCCAGAAGGCAGAAGTAAGGACAGTCGTTAGCTTTTTCTTTATCTCTTTTTAATTGCTTATTTTTGTCGGATGAGAATTTTAAGTCCTGATCTTTTTTTATTAGAGATTCCTCATCAAATTTCAAAAAAAGCTCCTGTAAGTCACAAAGTTCCTTTGGGAAAGAAGTATCTTTGTAGAAACTGTTTGTTGCAATTGCTTTAGTTGGCGTTTTCAGGTATTTGTCCCCTATCCGTACCTGCAAGCTTCTTAAATCAGTATCATCAGCAATTGAACACAGATGGATTTTAGTTTCTTTTGTCATCTTAACAGTTCCTTGAGGACATCTTCTTTTATCCAGAAAGAAGAACATTTTATGCTATTGTATATCTCATTACAATCGGTACTTGTGAGTTCATTAAGTTTTTCTTTTTGCCATAAGAGTAAGCCTATAGTCCCATTTACTTTTATTCCATACTTCGACTTTAACTGTCTCGCTCTTTCATCAATGATACAGCGATAACTGTCTCCTGATTGTTCTTTATCTATACCGGCACAGAGAACGCTGATTTCTCCTGCATGCAACCAAGGATACCGTTTAGAAATTTTTGATAAACACTGCTCATCAACGTTATCTATAACTGAAAAACCTTTGCAAGCCTTGAATAACCTGAACGTTTCAGGATTTTTTTCAAGCTCTTCATATACCTGTTTTGTGACGGCTAAATCATAGCCGTGTTTTTTGCAGATTTCAAAAGCTTTAGGAAAGTTAGCTTCCCGAAGCAAACAAACAATTGAGGAGGCATCAAATATTTTCACTCTTTTTACCTCCTCTGTAAATCAAGAAAAGTCTCTATATTTACACCTGCAAGAGAAGCAGCTTTTTCTAAACTGATGATTCCTTTTTTGTAGATGGAAATCGAATTTTTAACCCTTGATTTCATTATTCTGTGATATTCGGTTGATTCAACGGTAAAATCTGGATAAGAGGCATAGATAAAAAGAAGAATTTCGTCATTGGTGAGATTACTCATAAATTCTTTGAAATCTTCAATGGATTCTTTTTCTTCCGGTGAGAAGATATTTTGCTTCAGACTCAATACCTTGATACCCAAAGGGGTGATTTTGTAAGTGTTGCCCTCTTTTTTTTCAACAAGGCCCATTGATACCAGATTATCCATGCTAACTTCTGAAGCTTCGCTATATGGACCAAGAAAATGAGGAATGAATTCTGCTCTTTCATTCACTTTATCAATGTAATTCGATATCAGAAACATCTCTTTTTGAAAAGTAATGTTTCCTTTTACCGGTTTTTTATCATCAACTTCCAACAATTCAAGTATAGCAACGCTTAAAGGAGAAAGATCCTCTGCAATAGAATCTAATGAAAATCTCATATGTTTCCCCCTTAACTTTTAATTCGACACTCATTGCTATGTGAAATAATATTCTTTTTTTCAAAGGATATACGGCTATATTTTATAATACTTCTCATTGTTGCATCTCTCACAAACTCCTGAACGGAAACAAACCCAACTTTCTAGCATTATAACTGATTTTCTCTCAAATTCTGCTTTTATTTTCGTTTATGATTACAATAGACATATTATGCTGCATATGATTTAAATTTTGATAACATCCCAAATGAAAAACGGTAGACAATTATTTAATTAAATGACATGTTAAAGTACTTCAAAGCCAATACAAAAAATGGTGCTATTGTGAAAGAAAAAGTTGGATGGATAAAAGGTGTCCTGAGTGATTTTGGAGAAGTTGTTTCAGGTGGTACGCCCAAAACAAAAGTTGCAGAGTATTGGGGTGAAGATATTTCTTGGATAACTCCAGCCGATTTATCAGGATATTCAGAAAAATACATTCACAAAGGGAGAAAAAACATCACTCATCTTGGTTTAAAAAACTCTTCTGCGAAACTAATGCCTAAAGGAAGCGTATTGTTTTCTTCAAGAGCACCTATTGGTTATGTAGCAGTTGCTGGAAATGAATTATGCACAAACCAAGGATTTAAGAGCCTTATTCCGAAAGAAGATGTAAATAGCGATTTCCTATATTATTATTTCAAATCTATAAAGCAGCTTGCTGAAAAAAGAGCAAGTGGCACTACTTTTAAAGAAATATCTGGTAAGGTTTTTGCTGATTTGCCATTATGTCTACCTCCTCTCCCCGAACAACGCTCCATAGTCTCTAAAATCGAGCTTCTCTTCAGCGAACTGGATAACGGCATTGCCAACCTCAAACTGGCACAGGAGCAGCTTAAGGTTTATCGGCAGGCAGTGCTGAAAAAAGCATTTGAAGGAGAACTTACGAAAAAATGGTGGGAGCAGCATACGGATTTGCCAGATACACAAAATTTGATGGAGCAAACTCGAAGGGAGTGGGAAGAAGCTACGAAAGCTTCTGGAAATAAGACAAAAGCAGTTAAAAATCTCACCGAAGCGGAATTGGAAGAATTATCCTCACTACC
>JAUPKV010000111.1 GCA_030837265.1 Methanobacteriota archaeon | reverse complement strand
CATTCATTTGTGAATTATTACAGGATAGGTAAGTACGTTCTGGATCAGTAACTGAATTGAGATTGATGAAATTAGGAGTTATATTATGACCTCAAACAAAGAATTCATCTCCCAAACAAAAGAAACCCTCGCCAAAAAGGGCGCATCCAAAGCTCCACAGTTCTACTCCAAGGATGGATCTTTCCGGAAACTCTTAGGAATCAAAGAAGGTAAAATGGTTTTTCAATCGATCCATAAGAAGGCAAACTTTCGATTACTACAAAAACTAAATTTAAACACCGAGGTTTCAAAATGAATTTCGGAAAGCTTGACAGTGTAATGTTTGAAGAACTTGAAGACCCTGAACTCAGGAAGGTGTATATGGACGCATGTGTGGAGGACCTTGTAGAGTTCATTCATGATTTATGTTTAACATATGAAGAATCCCTGCATATATTTGATGAAGCAAGAAAAAATATAGTTATGCACGCTGACTAATTGACTTATTCGATTAATTGACTTTTTATATTTAGTGAAAAGCCACCGTTCCCAAGCTCGATAAATCTGTTAGTTGTTATCGGTGGCCTGAGGTTTTTTCGATTTTTCTGTTTAAAACCTACTTTCTATTTTGCGAATCTATATTGAACAGGTAAGACTCACAAAAACAACATTTTTTCGTCTGCGAATTCTGTAATATCGATTATACTCGACAGCAAATAATCCAGAAACACTTGCTTATTGATACACATACCGCGAACTACAATACTGTTCTAAAGTTTTTAAGGTCGCTCTACAAATCTTTATAAGTTGTAACTTTTGAATTATGTGCACAGATTTCAAGGATTTGTGACTTATGACAATACTTATTGGCACTTCCGGCTGGTCATATGATGACTGGGTAGGCCCTTTCTACCCTCGAGAAATGGCAAATAAGAAAGGTGACTGGTTTGCCTATTATGCCAAATATTTTAAAATAGTCGAGATCAACAGTACCTTCTATCGGCCTCCGGGCGAGTTACAGGTCAATTCCTGGTTGAAGAAGGCGCCTAAAGGCTTTGAGTACTCGGTTAAGATGCCACAGCTAGTCACACATAACGCTCTCGTAGATGGAAATCTGGAGAATGCCATCCAATTTGCGACTGCATTTGAAAGAACCTGTGTTAAGCCGCTGGCTGATGCAAACCTTTTAGGGTGTACATTATTGCAGCTTTCACCCTTCTTCAAGAACTCCAATAACGCATTGAGCAATCTGAAGTGTCTGCTGGATGCCCTTCCTACACATGAACGTGATTATGCTGTGGAGTTTCGACATAGCACCTGGTTGAATGAGAGCAAAACCGAGTTGGATTCTGAGATTCTTGAAGCACTGCGAGAGAGAAATGTGGCTAATGTTATTTTAGATGGTCCGGGACAGCCGGTCACTAAGGAAGAGACTGCTAATCATGCATATATTCGCTTTCATGGGAGGAACGCTGATATCTGGTATGGTCAGGATAAAGAGGAAGAGGACCACAGGCATAATAGATATGACTACCTTTATTCCAAAAAACAGCTTGAACCATGGGTACCTCGCATCAAAGAAGCCTCGGAAATGACTGAAAAAGTTATGGTATTCTTAAATAACCATTTCGGTGGCAAAGCTGTCAAGAACGCCTTTGATCTTATGGATATGGTACTGGGAGAGGATGCACCAAAGCATAAAGATGTAAAACTACATGAGCAGTTCAAACTTGGAGAGTTTTAACTGAGATCAGTTCTCAAGTTAATACTTTCAACAAGCTTCCTCAAACCTTTTAATATTTTTTAATTATATCTTGCCTTGATGCTCGTACTCAATCATGAAATAAACAGCACTGAAAGGCAGATTGTCCTCCATGTAGACATGGATAGTTTTTTTGCATCCGTAGAGGTCAGAGAAAAGCCGGAACTGGAAGGTCTGCCTGTTGTAGTAGGTGCGGACCCGAAGGGAGGAAAAGGTCGGGGAGTGGTGAGCACCTGTTCATACGAGGCAAGAAAGTATGGTATATGTTCTGCAATGCCAATTTCACAGGCATATAAGCTCTGTCCGGATGCTGCTTTTATACCTGTAAACATAAGGCTCTATGTACAGGTTTCGGATAACGTAATGGAAATACTGAAGGACTTTGCCGAGAAGTTCCAGCAGTATAGTGTTGACGAAGCTTTCCTTGTGCCAGGACCTGAGATCCGGACTTATGAAGAAGGTTCCATAATTGCACAGAGAATCAAAGATGAAATCCGAAGACAGGAAAGAATTACCTGTTCGGTTGGAGTCGGACCTAATAAGCTTGTTGCAAAGATCGCTTCAGGATTTCAGAAACCGAATGGTCTTACAGTTGTTAGGCCTGAAGATGTCCGGGGGTTTCTTTTTCCGTTAAACGTTTCAAAAATTCCCGGTATAGGTGAAAAAACAGCAGAAGCTCTTAAACTGATGGGGATAAGCAAAGTGGAAGAACTTGCGAATTGCGATGTCCAGAGGCTTTCCGAAAGGTTCGGGAAAATGGGGCTCTGGATGAAGCAGGTAGCACATGGCCTGGATTTCAGTGAAGTAAAGGAGTGGGAGGAAGTGGTAAAGTCAATAAGCAGGAGCGGAACATTTGCGGAAGATACAAACGATCCTGTAAAAATTGCAGGTTTTCTGGAAATGCTCGCTGAGAGCGTACACAGAGCTCTTATGAAGGACCGCTTCCTTTTCAAAACAATAACTCTCAAGGTTCGCTATGATGACTTTTCCACATATACACGTTCAAAGACTGTCCCTGTTTGGACTGCGGATATCTTCGTGATTAAAAGGACAGCTATGCAGCTACTTTCGGAGTTTATTGGAGGGCAGAAGCTCAGATTGGTAGGAGTAGGGGTCTCAAGACTCAGGGAAAGAGATCAGAAACAGACTCTGATTACGGATTTCACATAAATATATAGTGAAGAAAAATGATTTAAGAATTGTAAATACTGTTTTAGAAATTTGAATGTGTCGTTATTTTTTTTGCATGGTTATTTTTTTACGAAGATTTATATCTAAAAGATTATTAAATCCACAGTACTTCTAATTTTTTACTGGGAAATACAGTACTTGCCAGCATATATATATTGCTGCAATAATATTACAGTACTGCAGTATTTCTGATGGAATGGATTTGGCAATTATTTTGTAACTATTTGAAGGTCGGATGATTCTTTTGTATCAAGTAACACCGTGTAACTTAATTTTCAAAAAATCTAAAAAATGGAGTAAAAAATATGGATCTAAATGAGATAAACGGATACGGACAGGACATAATGAAATGCCTTAAACTCACGACATCTCCTGTTGCAGTTAAACTTATTCCAAAAGGAGGGACCATTCCTGGAGGAATTCAAAAAGTAGATGAGGCTATGAGACACTGCCAGCTGGTTGACAGGGTAAGAAGAACAGGAGAGGAATTCTTTACTCTGGGAGAAGACCAAATGTGCAAAGGTGGAGCTGGTGCTTTGGGCATTGGAGAGATGCCTGCAAAGGTAATCAGTGGGGAATTCTATTTCAAAGGACTAAAGCAGTTTAGCACTCAGGGTGCTGCAAGGCGTACCATCGATATGGTTTCTAAGTTTCCTCCCAACTCAACAGAGGCTGTGCTGTACTCTCCTCTTGAAAAAGCCTCATTTATTCCTGATGTTGTTGTGGTAATCTGCAACCCTAAACAGGTTATGTTACTTACACAGGCTTTTATGTACAAGGCCGGAGGCAGGCTTGAAACTAGTTTTGCAGGAAAGCAGAGCTTGTGTTCGGACGGTGTTGTAAAAGTATATAAAGAAGGTAAAATTGGAGTCACGGTAGGTTGCAGCGGCAGCAGGTCTTACACCAAAATTGCAGAAGAAGAGATGATTGTGGGAATTCCTGTTGAACTTTTGGCTGATGTAGTTTCCGGCCTTAAGGAAATCTGTCCGAAATGAAATTAAACTTCATTTTTCCCTTTACTGTTTTCCTCCATAATTTTTGATTTAGACAGTTTAGGTTTTATTTTTTTCCTCATTTGACAGGGCAAAATAGTACTTGCTAGCGTACATATAATGCTGTGGTATTATTGCAGTACAGTGGTAGAAGAAATGGAGGCTAATTAAATTGCTTAAAATAACACCTTACCTGGGAATTATGGTTCTTATCGTTTCTATTGGAGGACTCTTGTATCCGGCACTTGGGTACTTCATGCTGCTCGTCTTTGCAGCAATCTTCCTAAGCAGTCCCCTCAGAGGCAGATGGTTCTGTGGAAACCTGTGCCCGAGGGGAAGCCTTGTTGATTTCTGGATCAGTAAAATTTCAAAGAAAAAGAAGATACCAGGTACTTTACGGAGCTTATGGGTCCGTCTGCCGATCTTTTTCGTACTAATGGGCTTTATGGTATACAGGATAACAAGCACTATTGGAAGCTTTGATACTTTCGAGAAAATCGGCATGATATTTGTTACTATGTGTCTTGTGACTACAGCAGTTGCAGTCCTTCTGGGAAGTTATCTGAGTCCTAGAGCCTGGTGCTCATTCTGCCCTATGGGAACAGCTCAGCGACTGCTTGGTGGAAACCGATACCAACTAAAACTCAATGAAGAAAAATGTGTTAAATGTAATAAATGTGAAAAAGTTTGTCCAATGCAGCTCAAAGTTCGTGAAAGTGAGATCAAACCTGACTGTATCAAATGCGGGCGCTGTATAAGTGTGTGCCCTAAAAATGCCCTGCAATTTTGATGAAAGGTTTGGGTAACTTCAGGAAACAAGCCGTAAAAAAGGGAAACTAGCAACGTTTTAGGAATAAACGTTGCTTTTTTTGTAATTATTTCCTCTTTTATTTTCTCTTTATAACATACTTAACCGTCCCTAATACTATTGCAAGTACCAAAATGGGGCTTATAAAAGGAGTTCTTTTTTCTTTGTTTCCTTGATTTTCGGTCTGATTCTTAGTTTGAGTTGTAGGGCTTAAAGTAGAGGTACTGTTTGATTCCATCGTAGAATTGGTTTTTATTACCGGGTCTATAAAGGAAATTCCACAAGGACCTTTTCCCACATTCACCGTGGCTATAACAGTATTTGTGGTGGTGTCAATTACAGAAACAGTATTGCTGTCATAGTTTGCCACATATGTCTCTTTTCCATCCGGACTCACTGCAACTCCAACAGGCTTAGTTCCGACAGGAATCGTAGCCACAACTTTGTTACTTGCTGTGTCAATTACAGAAACACTATTATCATCCTTATTAACTGTGTATACCTTTGTTCCTGCCGGGCTAATTGAAATTGAATATGGAATATCTCCTACACTTACAGTGTCTATAACTTTATTACTTGTAGTGTCGATTACTGATACAGTATTATCATTTTCATTTGCCACATATACTTTTGTTCCGTCTGGATTTACTGCAACATCCCAAGGATTGTTTCCTACATTTGCCGTAGCTATTATATTTTTTGTGGCTAGGTCAATTGTTGAGACAGTTTTGTTGAGTCCGCTAACAACATAGATCTTTTTTCCGTCTGGCGAGACTGCAATGCCACAAGGATCATTTCCAACACTTAACGTGTCTATTACACTATTTGTGGCCGTGTCAATTACTGAGGCATTGGTATTATTATGAATTGTCACATATACTCTTGTTCCTGCCGGGTTGACTGCAATTCCCCAGGGGCAGACTCCTACATTCACTATGGCTGTAACCGTATTTGTGGCTGTATCAATTACTGAGACATTGGTGCTGAGTTTACCTGAATCTGCCACATATACTTTTGTTTCATCTGTTGTGGCTACAATTCCCCAGGGACTAACTGCCAAAGGAATTGTGGTAATAACATTGTTATTTGCTGTGTCAATTACCGAGATAGTCTTGCTCTCTTCATTCGCAACGTATGCAAATGGAGCTGCACCTGCGACGCTCACCAGTATAAAAATAACAAATGCAATTGTTCCCAAAGATTTTATGATGGATTTTTGTCTGTGTTTTTTTTTGTACATTAACACAGATAAGAGTGGAAACGAAGAAGCTTCAATTGGTATTGTTGATATAATTTTACTTTTCATCTTTTACCTCCAATCAATGTTTGTGATTCAGCTAGTGTCATTATCGATCATTTGGGCTTAGAGTACTGACTCAAAATATTTTTTATAAAGTGTTAAATTAATCTAAGCAACTATCATTTAAAATTAACTTTAAAAGATAAATATTTAATTAATATTTAAAGAGAGATAATTATTGTAAAATTATAAATCACCTATATTATCTCAAAAATTTATCTCAAAGTTCAATTTCAGTGGCTTTTAGATATTGACGACTTGCTTATAAATTTAAAAGTTATCTATCCAGGGGCATGTCCTTCATTTTTAATTGATAGTAAAGTACCCGGATCATGAATTATTCTCAACAACAGATGTTTCTAAGTTTTCAGCCCAATTTACAGGAACAATATAAGCATTAGTTTGAAACAGCGAGAATTCCTGATTCTATAAAACCCGAATTAAAAGAAAAGTTTAAATGTTGAGATTGATTTAAATATTAACATTTTTTATATGAAAAATAAACGAGAGATAAGGGAATATATGAAAATAAACAAAAAATTGTATTCAGTATCCTTAGCATCAGCAGTTCTGATGGTGTTGTTTACCCGCCGGTTGCTTCATTCTCGGGGTCCCCGGTTAGTGGGAAAGCCCCTTTAACAGTAAAATTCTCAGATAAGAGTACAGGATCACCCGTTTCATGGTCCTGGGACTTTGGCGATAAAACTACTTCAGCATCCCAGAATCCAGTACACAAATATACAAAAGCAGGAAAATATACTGTAAAGCTAACAGTAAAGAATGCTGCAGGTAGTAATACGGCAACAAAATCTGGATATATTGTAGTAAAATAAAAGAATTTTATACTTAAAAGCAGTAACCTGGATAAAACTAAAGGTTGTACACATCACTTGTTCGGACCTGGTCATGGAATTATTAAGCTAAAGCAACGCTAGTTGCGCTTGAATATCTTGCCCAATACCTTATATTTTTTAAAAGCTTTCCTTAAAATTCTCTTTTTTTCAAGTAAATAAGATTAATAAACGTTTTTTCTGTTAAAATTCTAGTTGTCAAATCTCATTCAAAACAGTTTTAATATTCCTAAAAAAGAAAAGTGTAAGTAGCAATTCTGCTACTTTATTTTACTATGATATACTTCGATTTCGTTATCGAATTAGTTCCAACGTAATTCTTTACTGTTAAACTAACGGTGTAATTTCCTGCTTTTGTGTATTTGTGTGTCGGGTTCTTCACTGACGAAGTACTTCCATCTCCAAACTTCCAATGCCAAGAGGCAGGGTTGTTTGTACTCTTATCTGTGAATTTTACTGTAAGCGGAGCTTTCCCATTGAGTGGGGAAGCAAAAAAGGCAGCGACTGGAGTTTTTAAAGAATTTACAACAATATAGCTGGTTTTTGTTACCGAATTGCTTCCGGCCCCATTTCGAACTGTTAGGCTGATAGTGTATTTTCCGGGTTTACTGTACGTGTGTGAAGAAGACTGTTGAGTTGAATAGGTCCCGTCTCCAAAACTCCATTTCAATGAGGTGGGCGAGCCTGTACTCTTATCTGTGAACTTCACTTTAAGAGGTGCATATCCCGAAGTCGGGGTCACCGAAAAAGCTGCAACAGGAACTTTAAGTATCTGGTTTCCGTTAATTACTGTATTTTGAATGTTTTTGACAGTGACCCCGGAGGAGGAATTCGAGGTAGCTACATTTATTAAAATATTATTTTGTATTCTCACATCTCTATTTTTAAACGAATTACTGTCTATATATACTCCTTCACGCCCAATGTTCTTGAAAGTATTCTTAGAGATATTTAAGTTTACCCCGTTTATGAAAAATTTATGATACACTCCTTGACGTAAAAGATTGCTAAAAGTGTTTTCACTTATTATTATGTTCCTGAAACCTCCCTGGAGTGGGAAATAAATTCCATATCCCCCTTTATTTTGAGTATTATTCCTAATAATAAGCGTGTTGTCAATTCCATTTCCTCCCGTATACATTTCACCTGATATGCCATTAAATGTGTTATTTTCGTAAATGTGTACACCGTCAGTTACGGCTCCTCGTTTAAATATCCCTCCATATCCGCCGAAAATTTCATTGTTAGAAAATACTGACCTTTGTGAGCCATCTGCAAATGCATTATAGCGCGGAAGTTGTGGATATATTTTATTTTTGGTTACGACGAAATCGATAGTTACGGCATGGGCATCAACAACATTTGAGCCGGTAATATTTGCTCCTATCATAGTATTATAGGCGATAAAAACGTCTCTATTTAAAGATTTGAGTTCAGCTGAATTGCCAGTTACCGCGTGTCTGCAATTTTTTATGTAATTATTGGTTACATTCACAAATGCTGAACCGCTGGCTACGTTTACACCGTATCCAGATCCCGGACGAACTGAATTGTACATCTCATTATTGTTAACACTTACATTAAAACAAGAATAGAGACAAACAGCACCAAATCCACTATTATTGAACCATGAGTCAGTTACAGAACTGTCCTTGCAATAATACAAAACTAGCCCATGATGAAGTGTCCCTGCACCTGTATCATCCTCTATCCTTATGTTCTTTATATGAATTTGCACGGGTCTGTATACTTCAATCTGTACACTTTCTGATAGTCTATAATCTCTGAGTAGCGGTTGATTTAAAGTAATGGTATTTCCGTTTACACTTTTAACTGCATACATTTCCCCTGTCATTTGATCAGGATAATTATTGGGATCGGGAAGAGGGCACCACTGAACATTTTTCCAGATTTTAATCAAGTCGTTCTGACGAACCCTGGAAGCATCAGATAAAACAATTTGGGATGAATCCTTATAAGCATTAACGGTTATGTTTGGGTTTGCAACCTGCGATCCATTGAATAAAATTTGACTTTGTATTTCCCGATCATTAACTACTCTATCTGGAGTTCTCAAGTAAAAATTTACTTTTCCTTTGCCTTTGCATAATTAAATGTATGAAAAATGCCGGGTTCTGGGGGTCCAGCTTGTTTATTGATAATGATATTTGTTACCAGTGCTGAAGAAGTATCTGAAACGATCAGATATTTTTTTTGAAGCGAGATACAAAAAATAAAATAAAAGAATTAAAAAAGATAAAAATAATAATTAAAAACCCTTTCCGTTTTTTCTATAGTATTATCTCGTGTTTTTAAACCCTGATTTTGCTCAGGAGTTAATATGAAGGGCAGAATCGGAATAAAGTTAGAGAAATAAAACATATATTTATCTCTTTCTTCTTAATTCTCAACATTCATGAACTCTTCTAAACATGCGATACATATACATTTGTCGTCAGCAGCTGTTTCTTTATAGTTCACGGTGGAACCGCCGGGTTTTAGTATTCCCAGCCTGAATGTACATAAATGTTCACCAAATTCTATTGGCTGTCCACATCTAGAACACAAGAAAGGTGGATTTTCAATCGAATCAGTTGCACACTCAATGCATATCAGATCGGACTTGTCGCCGTGAATATCCTTGAATTTAATAGGTTTCATGTCCAGACTGGTATCGACAACCAGTATATTTTCCATCAGTTCCAGACCGCAGATATTGCAGAATTCCTTCACTTTGTCGCCTCCCTTCATTATGTTGTCCCTGTTTCCAGAGAATTCTCACATAATTCGGTATTAAGCTCACAAGCGGTTCTAATGCTTCTGTTTTTTACTATATTTCGTTCCCTTTTTCGGCTAGAACCATATATAATTTGAATTATATGTTTAAAAATATTGTTACTTGAATCAGGATCTTCTATGCAAGGGTTTTGCTTTTCATCTTACAATGATTTTAAAAGGAAAATTTACATTATTAGAAAGATACACAAATATCTGAAAAGAATGAAAAATGATTTTGAATTTTGTCAACTATTTTTTTCTGAAGGAATTAGTGAACATAAAGATCCCAATATTTAGCTATATTTAAAATTATTGCAAATATAGTTTCTGTTGATTTTGATAAACGATATAATTAGATGATATCCTTTCAAATATACAATAATTGTCAATTTTTTTCATGTAAGTTAATTTCTTACAGACGACAATGATCGTACTGCTCAAACTTACAAGAAAAACCTTGTATTCTGGCAGAACTGTTCTTAAATATTAATCAATCCGAAAGTATATACTCTAAGAAGCAAAGAAGAAAATGGTTTTTGAATTAAAGAAATGAAATTTGGCATTTAATATTTTGAATCAATGGGCATTCTTCTCCTCGATTAACGACCTTCGTTTTTTACTTGATATTCACTTCATTTTTTCTTCGTATATCTTTACCAATTACATTTTAACTAAAGTGGGATTTCCATTTTCCAAAACTACATATGAACCACTAGAACAGAAGTCTCCACAATTAACCAATTTACCCCTTATTTCTGCATAGTGAGTATGGCCCCAGAAGACCCATTTGTAATGATGTGTTTCTGCAAATAATGTTGCGATTTGAGTTAACAAATTAATATAGTCGTTAAATTGGTCTGGAGTGACCTTCTTACTGGTTTCAATTAATTTTTCCCAGGTTGATTTCATAGGTTTCTGGGTTGTAATCGTTGTAAAATCCGATACCAATAAATCAAGTAAATCACCAAGAATAATTAATTTATCCCCGTCCTTTGAACAAGGTTTAAAAATTCTGTTATTTTAGGATAATTAGCGTTTTCATGTCCCAAATGCAAATCTGAAGCCAAGTATACTTTCATTTTCTCTCCTCCACAGCTAATAAATTTACCTTTAGTTGAATTGTGAAATTACCTGGTCCGTAGTTTCAATTATCTTAGCTCTAAAAAACCTCACACTTTGACAGTTTATCTTTTCAGAAAATTTAAACCACTTTATCTTTCCATCATTATATCTTTTTCTCATCAACCCGATTCCTCAAAGTCGTTTAATCTTTTAACTATGACTCTATTAATTTCATTCTACGTTTCATGTAAAGTTAGACCAATTTAAAATTTCCTGGTATTTATGTGCCAAACGATGGCGTTAAATTATTTTATATATTATAACTCTTTTTAATTTATTGGAATGGGGCACTTACTTTAATTACGCGCTATAACTCTCAAGGCTTCATTTATTCCCCATTCTACACAACTTCGTGTTAAAAAAGGGGTTTTCAACTTATAGTGATTATAATTGATTGGGATCGGTTTTCCAATGGAAATCATGGGGTT
>JAUPKV010000110.1 GCA_030837265.1 Methanobacteriota archaeon | reverse complement strand
CGCTGATTCCAACTGTCTTTATGGGTTTGACAGCCTCGTTTACGGATTTCGTGACCGGATCTTCGAGATTATTCTCGAGATTAATATTTATACCTCCCTATGTTGTTATATGAGTTTCCAGATTACCATTGTAAAAATAAAAGATACGATCAACGCGAAAGCGTTTCTCAGGATTGCTATACGTTTATTAAAATATTTGATCTCCAGTGGAAGGGTTACAATTCCTACTGCCATAAGCGATGAAACAAAAGCTGCAATCTGTGCGTATCCTGCTCCTTCTTCAAGAAGGGCAGCTCCAAGTGGAAAAGCAACAAATCCCGGAATCAATGCGACAGATCCTGCTATCAGTGAAAGAAGAATTCCGAAAAAACCGGATTCTGCGCCAATTAACTTTGAGATGGTATTAGGGTTTAAAATAGCTAATATAATCCCTGCAAACATCATAACTGAGACAATTTCCGGAATAAGATTGGAAAAGGATTTCCAGGCTTTAAATAGAGCCATTTTTGTTTTTTGCCTGTCTTTTAAATAAGATATGAGCAGGAAAAGCAGAGCTAAGAAATAAAGATAAATGCTGTTCACAGAAATACCTCATCTTTACTACGTCCTATATTGTGTCCCAGTTTTTAGGTTTAAATGCAACTTTAAACTACAGCTTTTCGTAAGTTTCCAGGAAAAAATCCAGATCCCGTTTTCTTCTTTCAATATCCTGCTTAAGCTCTGCTAGCTTTTCCATTCCTTTCCCGGTTATTCGGTACCATTTCTTTGCCGGCCCGGGTTCGGAGGTATCCCAATAAGCCTCAATAGCTTCTTCTTTTTCGAGGTCGTTCAGTGCCCTATAAAGGGCTGGAGTGTCTATGAGATTAAAAGGCATATCTTCTTCGAATCTCTTGAATAATAAGGCACCATAAGCAGGTTTTTGCGCCAGGAAGAGCAGAATGAATGCTGGGGTGTGACGGAAGTATTTGTTTTTAGACATAACAACACGTTTAATTTTGTGCATATTCTAAATTTCAGTTTCATGTTAAATACACTTAGAAACTTAAACCATCTAGATGTGATAAACACTAAGATGTTGTTTTATATATATTTATCTCTTCAGTTAAGAGACTCTTGAGCCTGGATATTGACTTCTTGTTTTCGATTTTCTACTTCATAATCTCCGATTTGAGATTTGTTTAATTTCCAATTTCCAATAAGTAAAGCTGAAACCATCCCTCACAGAATCTCAAACTTGCTCTTTTTCCTTTTTTATTTTATTTCTTGTATATTTATTTTCTATTGATATTTCCTGACTATATTAATTTGTATAAATATGTATCGATAGTCTTATATATTTTTATTTTAAATAGAGAGATACAAGCAATAGAGAAAAATAGTACTATCCTTAGATTTGCTGCCCAACGTATAATAGAATTAGATGTAGAAAATAATTTGGAAATCAAATCGCACGATCAAGGATCCGAAGCTGCTTTAAAGCATTATTTGAAAGGTTAGTTTGCTGAATTATTTGCAGTGCAGCTTCCAAAATATTTTATATTCGCCACCTTAAGGACGAAAATGATGAATATTGTGCTTGACGAAGAAGAATTCAGGATAATTGAATGCATAAAAAAAGCCCATATAGGCTGTGGTTTCCATATTCGGGACGTTATAAAAAAAGCAAAAACCGAGTATGGACTATCACGATCAACAGTTTATGAAATAATAAGCTATCTGGAGTTTCATGGCCTGGTAAAAACGAATAAATTAGGGAATCGGGAATTCGACCAAAATGTACCCTATTTCATAATATGTCCGGTATGCGGGAAAGAAATTCCAGGGGCAGAATACGTAACAGAGAATGGGCAGTCGACGTGTAAGGATTGTTATCTTGAAAGACACCAAATAGTCAAGTTCGCAGACCCTATGGCAGTACGTTCTAAAAAGCTTTTTAGGAAACAGCATGGTCTCAAAGGGAAAGAAGGACTGACGGAGTTACAGAAAGAACTTTTTGACTTTATACAGATAGAAGGACAGGTTACACCAGATAAAATCTCAGGTCTCTTTGGGCTTACACATCAGGAAACTATTGACCAGCTTGCAATACTGAGGCACTGTGAACTTGTAAAAGGGCGGAAAATAGAAAATGAGATCTACATGGTGCCTTTTGATGCTTGAATTGCTTGTAAACCGAAACCGAATGAAACGGAAGAATAAAAACGTGAGATGTAATGAATTCTTTTGAAAGGTGAAAGAATATGGACTCGGATGAAAAAACAAGAAGAAAAGAAGAATGGCTCGAGCAAATGAAACGCGAAGGTAAGCTAACACGAAACCCGACCGAAGATCATAAATTCGGGCTTAAAGTCCTTCAAAACACCACACGAAGAGAAATCTTAATTTTTCTTGGAAATGGGAGGAGATCTTTTGAGGAAATAAAAGAGAAATTCAACCTGGACGATAACATGACAAATTTCCACCTCAATATGCTGGAAGATTCCCTTTACATAGAAAAAAAGGAAGATGAAGGAGAGATATTCTATTTCCCAACCCTGCGGGGAGAAGGTTATCTGGAAAATGTAGAAATGAAAAAATAAGGAAGTGAGATGAATTGAGCAAAATGACTGATGTGGATGAAAAAGCAAAAGAATTGGCTGCGCAAATTCCCGAAGTAATGAAAGCTGTTATGGGACTTCATTCCGAGGTTGTGAAAGATGGAGCCCTAAGCGCCAAAACAAAAGAACTCATGATGATAGGGATTGCAGTAGCCATACGCTGCGAATATTGTCTCTGGAAGCACATTCCTGAAGCTGCACGAATGGGAGCAACTCGTGAGGAAATCCTGGAAGCTGTGAGTACTGCCATAATGATGTCCGGCGGGCCTGGAGTAGCTTACGGTTCGATGGTTGTGCTTCAGATCCTGGACGAACTGGACCTTTGAAAAAAGTAAATTTATAAGTTAATGGTGATCGAGAAGTTTATAGTGATTGGAATTGACAGAAGGAAAAGCAAATGTCTGAAAAATGCGATAGCTGTGGGTGCGAACTGGAGAATGAGGACGCTATTATTGAAGAGGGCAAGACTCTATGTGAGGACTGCTATATCGAAAGCCATCACAGAATCCAGACATGTGACCCCTGGGCGGTACGTTCCAAAAAAATCTTCCGTGAGGAGGCCGGGCTTGAAGGAACTCAAGGTCTGACCGATCTGCAGAAAGCTATCTATGAGTTCATTGTCTCAAGCGGCGGAGTAAAAAAGGAAGAAATTTCAAAGAAACTCGGTATATCTCAAATTGAAGCCGAGAATCAATTTGCTCTCCTCAGGCATTGTGAGCTGGTTAAAGGGCAAAAAAGAGCAGACGGAGTATATCTCGTACCGTTCAAGTAAATAAACTCCAAAATAAATTTTTACTTATTAAAACCCGAAAACCAGTTCTTGTCCATAGCTGTTTATCTCTTTTACATCTATCTTCTTAACCCCAATTTCGATTGAAATTTCAAATCCAAGTAGTTAGATACGAAAGTACATTTCAACTTTAAATGTGAGATAGTTATAATCTAATACCAAATTTGTGATACAATAGTTGAGCTGACTGGTGGTTATTTAAAACTATTTACTTTGTATCTGACCAGGCCAGCTATCAGATGTAGCAAAACTCCAATATAAGCTACAATAATCCCGATTAGAGTTAGTAAGGTCATCAAAATGGTATTTTCAAGATTAAAGCTTCCAACAGAATAAATATTTTTCACAGAAGTCAGGGTCATAGATAATCCAGTTGTTCCAAGAATTAGACCCGCTAGAGTGAAGTTATATATAGGATTATTAATTTCGATATCATTTAAGAAATTTAATAAAAATTTTAAATGGTGGCTTAAAGGATTTTTTATTAAACTATTCTTATTATTTAGTTGAATCATACTTGGAAGCATCACATTACCTTCTAAATCAGTATACAGGAATTTTTTTCATCAGTTTAACTATTATCTTTCAGTGATGAGAACAATTGCAGGTGCCATTAGCATTTAATTCATACAGTAACCCATTGTTATAGTTCTGAATAGTGTCCGAAACTTTACCCATTGCTCCCGCAAATACTTTGATGTTCTTTTCCGCAAGTGAAATAAATGGTCTCCCGCCGATCCCAGAGACCAGTACAGCGTCAACACCTTGAGACTCTAAGAGTATCGAAGGAGCTGTACAGTTATGCTCGCCGTCAGGAGATCCGTTGCTTATTGCCGTAACACCAACAATATTTTTATCCTGCAAATCTACAATTGTAAAATATTTGCATGTTCCGAAATGGGCAAATACATCAGACTCAAGTCCAAAGTCATTAATTGATGGTATAGCTATTTTTGTCACTTTCTACACTTCCTATATAATTATCCTTGCTGCTTTCCTTTCTTTGGGACAGCAGTAATGACTTTCAATCAGTCTCTTTCCTCTTCATCGCCGTCGATGCAGCAATACTTCCAGAGTTGCGTTTGGATAGTTTGATAAACGTCCTTTACTCATGCGGTTTCATTGTATCGCATCTTTCATTGTATCGCATCTTTAAGAGTAACTCAAACTTGTGTTGACTGCTCCAAAACTCCTATTCTATTCAGGAGGTTTATCGGGTCTGCTGTTGAAGGCCACAAGGTATAAGTAGCGCTGATATCCTCTGGATAAATCAGAGTTCCAGATATATGGGAATCTTCTCTGGGTTTGTATTGGGTGACCTTTGAAAAGCACGAAACTCACACTTAACTCTATGGTCACCAACTTACACATATGCGATGTATTATAAATACCTATTTATGGATCTTGTTCACTTTTCTGTGTCTCAATATGTTAACTTTTACTATATCATTAACGACTAGAGCAAACGTCAAGTACCATATTATTGCTATCAGGATATACTCTGCAGGAATTGGCACTAAGCCAGGAATTCCAAAATATGATATTAAAAAAGTCATTACAAAATCTCCACATATAGCGATCACAAGTGTTTTACTGGGAAAGGACTCCCAGAAATAGCCCTTTTCTCTCACTGTAAGTATCGTGAACATACTTCCGAAGATCAGCATGTCAAAAACAAAAGTATGCAGCCCTGTATCTCCAGTTAGTCCAAGGTAGCTCATCCCTACATCTTCTGGGTATATCTCGGCAAAGACGCCACTTTGCTCGCTAACCTGTGCAGCTTTTTTTGTTGATGAGCTTTCTATTTCTCTCAGTTCCGGGCCTCTGATAATCCTCCCCTCAATTCCCGAGTCTTTTGCAACTTCATTTGCAACTGACAGCGAATCTCCAGTAAGCATCTTCGTCGTGATGCCAAGACTTTTAAGCTCGGATCAGCCTGGCAGATTCCGATCTGGGGGCGTCATAAAGAGCTGCCATGCCAAGAAGTTCTATTCCGGACCCTTTTCTGTCCACCGCCACGGCGAGAGTCCTGTAACCTTTTTTAGCATATACGTCCATCTCCTTTTCCAGAATGGATATTTGTTCGGCATCATAGCCACATAAAGCTGCAAGAGTCTTTACCGCACCCTTGGTCACCCGGATACGGTCGTTATTTTTTTGTACGATCGATTCCGTTCTCCGGCTTGACGGGTCAAAAGGCGTGAAACCAACCTGTACAAAATCACCTGTATCGACCCCTTTCTGCCTGGCAGCTTCAAGGAAAGCGATATCTATTGGATCCTGGTTTGCCTCACTGGACGCAAGTGCTCCAAATAGGATTACATCTTCTTTCGTATAACCATCAAATGCTGTTACCTCAGCCACTGATAACTTATTCGAGGTGATTGTGCCTGTTTTATCTGCACACAAAATATCCATCATAGATGCATCTTGTGATGCATCAAGTCGTGTAACCAGCACACCCTTCTTAGCAAGTTCCTGCGAGCCCAAGGCCATGGTTACAGTGAACATAGTAGGCAGCGCGACAGGGACGGATGAGACCCGTAATATCAATGCCAGTGGAAGTATCTCTACAAGGTTGATGCCCCTGAGGTAAGAGACTGTAAAAGCAATGGCTAGCAAAGCAACTACCAGCGAAAGAAGCCATTTGAGCAGGTTAGTAATGACTTCTTCGACATACATTTTCGGTCTGGCAATATGAACCAGTTGTGCTGTCCGGCCGAAATTGGTCTGTACTCCAGTTGATACTACTGCACCGGTAGCCTCTCCCTTTCGGACAATTGAGCCTGAATAGATGATGTCTCCTTTCTTTTTCCCCAGGGCAAAGGATTCTCCAGTTATTGCTGATTGATCGACCTCCGCATTTCCATCAATTATCTTTATATCCGCCGGGACAAAATCTCCGGCCCTTACTCTCGCTATGTCTCCAGGCACCAGCTCTCGTGCCGGTAAGGTTGACCAGTTTCCATCTCGGAGCACTTTTGCTTCAACGTTTAGCTTTAGTTTTAGTGATTCTACGACCCGAAAAGACTGCTGCTCCTGGAAAAAACTCAGTACTGCGTTCATGAACAGCAGGAAAGCATAACAACGAGGTTGATATATCTTCCTAATACGTAAGAGAGGATTATGGTTATTTCAAGCATCCAGGGAGTAAGGCCCAAGAACCTCTTTAAAAAATTAAGCCGGATACTTTGTTTTTTCTCAGGTACCTCGTTATACCCTGTTTTGTGAATTCTCCCTTTGACGCTTTCGGTCGATAAGCCTGTATTTGTGTCAGTACTTAATCTTTTGATAGCTTCCTCGACGGATATCGCTGTATACTCTACAGTAGGAGATCTTTGCCCAACCATAATATTCCAGCCCGAATAATGCTGCCCGTATGAATAATATTCAAAATTATATGGAAACCTATATAATAATTCATATTAGACAGGTCGACATTGTGAAATAGAGGGATTGATGTGAACAATCCATAAAACGATCTTGAAAGACATATCATGATCAAAGGTTATTTATTATACTTCGCATATGTGTAATTTAATAATCATGAGTTAAACGCAAAATAGCGTGTCTTCCGAAGGTCACATGATTTAATTCGGGAATTCCTATCAACAGGCGATAAAAATGACAGATAAAGTTCAACCACTAGAAAGCTTATCAAAAAAACCAGAAGAGCCAAAAATTGTAGTCAATCTCAGGCGCATCAAACGTAAAATCATGGTAATGAGCGGGAAAGGCGGAGTAGGGAAAAGTACAGTTGCTGCAAATTTAGCTACAGGGCTCGCCCTGCGTGGATACAGAGTGGGTCTGTTGGACTGCGATATACACGGTCCAACTATTCCAACGATCTTTGGGTTAGAATCTGAAAGACCGGATGTTAACGAACAGGGTATACTTCCAATACAGGTCCTTCCCAACCTTTCCTTGATGTCCATAGGTTTTCTGCTCGAAAATAAGGACTCTCCTATTATCTGGAGGGGACCTGCAAAAATGGGAGCCATCAAACAGTTTCTGGAAGAAGTTTACTGGGGAGAACTTGATTTCCTGATTATAGATCTGCCTCCAGGAACAGGAGACGAACCCTTGAGTGTTGCACAGCTTATTCCTAATTGTGATGGCTCGGTACTTGTCACAACCCCTCAGG
>JAUPKV010000109.1 GCA_030837265.1 Methanobacteriota archaeon | reverse complement strand
TTATAAAACAACACATCCTGTGCTCATCGATGACCTCGAATCGATTCCCTTGGGAGATATATCATTCAAGAGGATGCAACCATTTGATATTCTTCAAAGAGGACGTTTCTCTGGAAAATATATAAAATTGGGTACTAATGATGTGCTGCCAATTAATGCGCGTTTTCTTAGGAGGTTGAGATATTGATTATTGATGAACTTTCCATACCTCGATATGATGATGAACCATTGATCGGCGACCATTTGCCGTTTAAGCATCAGATCATTGCAAGGGACACTATACGCAATTCTGAGGAATTCTTTCTCTTTATAACATCACCAACAGGTTCCGGAAAAACTGATGCTTGGGCAGTTCCTGCTTTGAAAGAGAATGACCTGGGTGTCGTAATCGCTCTTTATCCGACAAATGCATTGGCGGAAGATCAATTTCGATCACTCAAAAATCTCAGAGAATCCTTGAAATCGAACAAGCAAATCGAATTTGTGACCGCGGAAACGTTAGGACTCATGAAAGATAAGCGATCTTACAGGATAACCAAAGGAGAGATCCTGACTGGTATTGTACGTAAGATGGCCGGTCAGCGCGGAGGTATCATCGTAACAAATCCTGATATTTTTATATATGCTTTAAAAGGATATTATTATGATAAATATATCAATTCTGTCTTCAAGAATTTAATTAATTCAGTGGTCTTCGATGAATTTCACCTATACGACATGCGTCAATCAGATATGATTCTCTTTGTGTTGCATGATATCCTTTCCACGGAAGGCACAGCCATGCGGAAATTTCTATTTCTGAGTGCAACTCCCAATGAAACCATTGAATCAAAAATAAGAAACGTTCTTGGAGGGACGCTTGTTGATACTGAAAAAAGCACTATAAATAGCAAAATTGTTGATGATATGCCTATCATGCCAAGGGTAGAACTTGAATTTCGCCATGCACCTCGCTTTATGGCTGGAGAGATGCTATTGGCTGATCTAAATTGGCTTCATGAATTCAAAGGCAAAAATAGGATGGCCATAATTTTTGACAGTGCTCATGAGGTTACTCTCATAAGTGATAAACTTCGCAAAGAGACTTGTTGGAAAGTCTGCGAACGCAGTGGTCTAAAGAGGGATTCCCTGGAGGAATCATTTGATGTTTTGGTTGGAAACAAAGCCGTAGAGGTAGGAATTGATTTTAAAGGCAATTCTGCTATTCAGCGCTTAGTTTTTTCTGGCCATAATGTTAGTGAGTTCTTACAGCGATTTGGAAGGCTTAGAAATCCTATGCATGGGGTGGAGTATAAGTCAATATGCTTTGTACCTTCTGGTGTAGTGGATCATTTTAAGAATTTTAAAAGGCTATCTCGCCAACAGTTGGAGGAAAATCTTCGAACGACCATGAAAGATCCCAAAATCGAGGGGAATTTTCGCTGGAGATATGGGTATCTTGAAGCATATGAATATATCTATAAAAATGCATATGGCATTGGTGTAAACGAAGCAAAAGGCATGCGAAATGAAAACAAATTCCCCCCATTGACGGGTGGTTTGCCCTCCGACAAAAAAGACAAATATTTTAGCAGTGGCTTGGAACTCATTCGGGAGCATTATTTTTTTGATGTTGAAATGGATAGCGAAAAGATTAGAGATCACGTAGGATATCTAGAGAAATCCACAAAATCAGAACTGCTCGAACTGATGGATGAGCTTAGTAGTTTCAGAGGCAATGGGATTGACATCGCTTATTTTGATCCAGTGAATAACAAATTCGGCACATACAATGCGTTCTTTCTAATGCGTTGGGCGAATATGGATGTAATCTCAAAATCACAATTCAAAAAAAGAGTTTCTGAAGAGCACCATAAGCGGATCGAAGAGGTCTCAAAGAGGGTTTTTGGTTATGCAGTAATCAACAATCTAATTAACAAACCCCGACAAGTATCTTTCGTTGGTCGAAATCCGGAGCAAATGGATAAACCTGAGGATGAACGTAAACCTGAGAAGATTTATGGAATATTTCCTGTAGTGAAGAATTACAATGATCCCAATGATAATTTAGATATATCTAGAATTATAAATAATATTAAAGCTGCGGGATTATTTTGCAGATATCTTTCAAACACCGGAAAAATATCTAAGAAATTATATGATATAGATGATTATATATTTTTAACCGACTTTAAGGATGGAAGTCTGGCAATTGGTCTGGATGCAATCTATGTTGATTGCTTAATTCATGAGAGACTATCTGCAAAGGGAGGATGATCATGGAAAGCGACCTCCCCCTCGTCAACACCTCCGACCTCAACCAGTACCTCTACTGCCCTCGTCGCCTTTACTATCTGATGTTCTATCACACCCAGGGGCTGAACTTCGTTCTGGCCGATGGCCGGTCGAAACATGCCCACCAGAGCCGCCGGGGCCAGTGGTACCGGGAGATGTACCTGAAGTCGGAAAAGCTCCACCTGCACGGAAAGATTGACCTCCTTGAAGGAAAGACAAAGCTAACGCCAGTGGAGCGCAAGCATGGTACATCATTTTTCGACAACGACGA
>JAUPKV010000108.1 GCA_030837265.1 Methanobacteriota archaeon | reverse complement strand
TTTTGATGCGACGAATCTTGGGCGGTCTTAGTGGCCATGGAGCAGAAAGCATACAACGCTACAACGCTACAACGCTACAACGCTACAACGCTACAAAATGCACGGAAAATTAATCTCCATCGGATGACTACTGGATAGAAAACGAAGCTGGAGAGAAGGCATTCTACAGTTTAAGTCGCAAATGGGCCTGAAATGGATATTCAGGGCAACATTCTGGACAATGAGTACAGGATTGAATCTGGTAGAGAAAAGGTTGCAGAGGTCTCAAAAAAAATGGTTCCGGATAAGGGATACCTATACCGATGGGGTGGATATGAGTCCGGACATGACGATGCTCTAATTTTGACGATTACGGCAGCACTCGATCAGATGGTGCACGACTGAAGCTAGCATGCTGGGATGGGCTTCTCCCTGCGGATCTTGCATTTTTGGTAGTGTTATGTTGCATGTTTTTCGTCAGGGGTTACCATCATTCCGGCTGATAAGTAAAGGCTCTTATCCTCCTATGCTCATGTCTACCAACATTCCTTGCTTATCCTTTTCGTGGCAGTCCGGATCACAGTGATTATTTAACTTCCAATTTAGATCCTTCTCTAGAGTCATTAATATCGGAAGGCCTCAAAAATAAAAAAGTTTCATTTTTCAAGATAGATGACCGTACATCTTCAAGTACCTGCAAGACAAGGGCATCGCTAAGGCCGAAGTTATCAAGAAAATCCCACAAATCGTCTTTACATGCATTCATATATCGTTCTAAGTCTTTTTTGTCGAGCTTAGCTAAAAATGGGTGAAGTTCCATAATACCACCTGAGAATCTATTCTTCGATATTCTTAAGCATTCCAGGGGGTTTTAAGGGGGTGGGAGAATCAAATTCAACGTTGCATGAATATATTATATCATGAATATTTTTTCTCAAAGATGGATTTTAACATTTATACATTACATATGATATAGTTTTCTATGGTAAATTTTTAATGCAATTCTATCTTTTATTTACGATTTATTTTTCAAGATTAAAAAAGACATAGTTTAAAACAATTCTTAAGCTTTATCGCATAATCAAACATTAGTGCTCTCAGAACTTGAGAGTTCAGAGCTTACAGTAGCTTTTTCCTCTGCTTTCTCTCCCGGGTGACCTTTAATTTTTGAGGTCAGTTCAACTATGCTTTTTTCAGGTTTTCCTCCGAGCACCCGGTCTATTACTTTACAGGTTACAAGGTCACCTGTTACATTTACTGCAGTCCTGCTCATATCAAGTATTCTATCGACACCTAATATTAGAGCTATCCCGCTGGTGGGAATTCCGACACTCTCAAGGATTACGGAAAGCACAACAAGCCCTACACCAGGAATTGCAGGTGTCCCGATGGAAGCAATAACAGCCGTGATCATTACTGTCAAAAGCTGGAAATAGCTGAGATGTATTCCAAAGATTTCGGCTAGAAAAACAGTGGCTACTCCCTGGTAGAGGGCAGTACCGTTAAGGTTCATGGTTGCGGATAAGGGTATTACGAATTGGGCAATAGAAGGGCTGACTCCCAGTTTTTCCTCTGCGGTTTTAAGTGTAAGAGGCATAACTGCAGCAGAACTCGATGTAGAAAAGGCTAGCAGCATGACATCCCGGATGGCTTTTAAAAATTCAAAGGGATTATACCTCGCAATAACGAAAACGATCAGGAGGTTAAGGCACATAAGGAGCAGCAAGCTTACAAGTACCGTACCTACGTAGACTGCCAGTCCCATCAGGGCTTCGATCCCAAACTCGAAAGCAAACTTAGTTAAAAGCCCGAAAACAGCAATTGGGGCGAGTGACATGCTCCATTTAACCACTGTCATACAGATAGCCTGCACCGAACTAAGGAAGCTGACCATCGGAGTTGACTGGCTTTTTTCCAGAGTAACCAGAGCAATACCTATTATTACGGCTATTATTACGACCTGCAGCATTTCTCCACTAACTACGGCTTCAAGAGGATTTGAAGGAAGAAGATTTCCCACAAGTGTTGAGGGAAGAGTTGAAACAGAATGAATAAAACTAATATTTGCAGAGCTTGCAACTGATTGTACTTCTCCTCCGTGTGCGCTTCCTAGAACATTTCCACTTACAAACCTCCCCGGCTGAATGTAAAGTGCCATACCCAGCCCAATTCCTGTTGCAAGAGCAGTAGTTACCATGGAATAGGCTGCTGTTAAAAGCCCTGTCTTTTTCAGTTCACTCATACTCTGGCTTGAGGCTACCCCCAGAATAATAGAAGCTAAAATAAGTGGTATGACGATCATCTTAAGAAGCCCGAGGAAAATATAGCCTGGAAGAGCAACCCATTCTCCGATGATTCCCGCAAAAGAAGGGCCAACGTACCCTCCGAAATGCCTTAAAAAAAGTCCGGTAAGTGCCCCAAGCCCCATGCCTATTAAAATTTTAAGCCAGAGCTTCTTCTCAAGCAAACTGTGCAGATTATGGCTCAGATTTTTAAGAGAATTATTGTTTCTTGGATCAAGAGGACAGCATATACGATTAATTCCTTCGACAACTTCCTGGCGAAGTAATCTGGTATCCTCAGCTATTTCATGAGCCAATTCCCTTGGGTTAGGGATATATTGGTTACTTTTATCTTTCATGGGGGATCACTGAAAAAGTGCTAACTCGATTATCCGGTGCTTCGGAGCTTAGCCTGATTTCAGTAGTACTTTTGCATTAGATTATATAAAAGCTTAGAAATGCACTTTCTAACATCCTTAAAACAACCCACAAATGAATTAAAAATTCGGCAAGACATTTCTTCCAACAAGGTCAAGTTAAGCATCAAGCCATTAAACTCTTCGTATTAGTTTATGGCTCTTCGTTATTTTGTGTGGATGCCCTCACAAAAACCAACGCGATAAAATTGAAAAATTATTGTTGAATAGAGAATAGCGAAGAGCCAGATTTATGCATTGCGTCTGCTATATTCTCCAGCTCTTCACTAGTTTTAAGCAATAAAAAGCTAATCTCTTTTACAAATTTTAAATTACCTTTTAACAGCCACTATTAAATAGATCGGATGAGCATAGTCGAGCTTATCCAGCAGGTTTCCTTTTTTCCTGGCTGAATGGCACAGTGCATCCAGACGCTCAATGTTAATCCCCTCAAAACCCGCATCATCTAAAAACCTGAATATCCGGTCAGGTTTTAAACTATATAGAGGAAGGTCGTTTTTTATCAGGTTATAGTTTTGTTTAAAAGGGTCATGAAAGTTTCTTTCCTTTATGGAACGTATGCTATCCGATATGGTGCGGATCGATTTCAGGAATATTCCCGAACTGAACCAATCCCCATCAATGGCAATTATCATGCCGTCTCTCTTCAACACCCGTTTCCATTCAGAGAGAGCCTTTTGAGGGTTAGGAAGCGTCCAGAGGAGGAACTTGCTGGATACTACATCAAATTGCATGTCCGGAAGCTGTAGATTCTCTGCATCCCCCTGGATGAAATTTATATCCAGAGATCTCTGCAAAGCATTTTTTCTGGCTTTTTCAAGCATACTGGCCGATAGGTCTACGGCAGTCACGTCATGCCCCATCTCCGCGAACATCAAAGCAAGTTGACCTGGACCTGTCCCGACATCGAGTATTTTAAGATGCTCCCTTCTATCCAATGTTGAGGAAAGCATATTTTTCCAGATCTCACGTTCTTCTTCCGAGTATTCCACAATGCCAGTACTATAAACCTCACTACGGAGATCCCAGTAGTCCCTTATTATTTCTTTTGTTTCCATATTCACTCCAAAAAACAAGTTAAACAATTTATTCTATTAATAATAACAATTTATTCGACAATAACAACAATTTTATTTAATATATATTAATAATCCCAGTAGCCAAAAGCTCGAGGCTTATCGAAGAGATGTTGATTTTTTTCTTTAGTGTTTACTATCAAAATGCCCCTATGTTATTATTGTTATTTACTTGATTATTTCGAAAGTTTTATAACGGTTATATTTCATGTGTATTTTTAGCATAATAACTAAAATAAAAATAATACTTAGTTCTACTATATTTATAATTTATCTGATTTGCGAAGCTTATGGGTGCTATAACATTCAGCGAGTGTTCCTCTGAAAAGAGAGAGTGATTTTAGATTGAGCCTTCTCACAATTTCCGATTTATACGTGAATTTTCCCACTGAAGATGGTTTGGTTAAGGCGGTAAATGGGGTAGACCTTTCTATTGCCGAAAGCGAAATCGTAGGATTAATAGGTGAATCGGGTTGCGGTAAAACCATCCTTGGTCTTTCAATCATGAGACTGCTACAGGATGAAGTGAAAATAAAAGGTGATATTCTTTACCGTGGAAAAAATCTGTATTCGATTGAAATAGAGGATATGAGAAAACTCAGGGGTAAAGAAATTGGAATGATCCTTCAAAATCCGGGAAGCTCCCTCAATCCCGTACTGACCGTGGGCTTTCAGATAGCTGAGTCATTCATGCTGCATAAAAATGTAAAATACAACCTTGCAATCGAGATGGCAAAGGAACTTCTGAAACGTGTGCAGATCAAGGAACCCGGAGAAAGGGTAAAGGATTACCCTCACCAGTACAGCGGCGGGATGAAAGAGAGAGCAGTGATAGCCATGGGTATTGCTAGCGAACCATATTTTATTATCGCTGACGAACCCACAAAAGGGCTTGATATAACTGTAAAACGAAACATTGTAAAACTTCTAAAAGAGATCTCCGAAAAAAAGACAATGCTAATTATCACACATGATCTCGGGGTTGCAGGGGAAGTATGTGACAGGATTGCTGTGATGTACGCAGGGGAATTAGTGGAAATCGCTCCGGTAACAGCAATGTTTGAAAGGCAACTGCATCCTTATACCCGGGGATTTTTTAACTCCCTGCCTGCCAGAGGGCTTAAACCGATTAAAGGCAGCAGTCCTTCTTTGATAGATCTTCCGGGTGGGTGTAGATTCCATCCCAGATGTGATCACTGCTTGGAGCAGTGCAAAACCGAACATCCTCCGATGTTCGAAAAGGAAGAAAGGCTTGTGAGGTGTTTTCTCTATGCTTGAGGTTAGCGGCCTTAAGAAATGCTTTACCTCAGGTATTATTTCCAGAAGGACAGTTAAAGCCGTGGATAATGTTTCCTTCCAAATAGAGAAAGGAGAAACTCTGGGACTTGTAGGGGAAAGCGGAAGTGGTAAGTCCACTCTGGGACAATGTATTTTAAGGCTGCTCGAACCAACAGCAGGAAAGATCGTGTTAAACGGTAAGGACATCACTGCGCTTGATAGCAGAGCTCTGAACAACATCCGTCCCTGTATGCAGATGATATTTCAGGACCCCGATTCCTCTCTGGACCCTAAGATGACTATCGAGCAGAGCATAGCCGAACCGTTAAAACTTAAAGGAAAGGATAGGGATCAGATTAAAAATTTAGTCCTTGAGCTTATCAAGCGTGTGGGGCTGAATCCCGAACACATCAATCGTTTTCCTCACCAGCTCAGTGGGGGCCAAAATCAGAGAGCAGTTATTGCCAGAGTGCTCGCCCTTGAACCTACTTTTATTGTTGCCGATGAACCAACCGCCTCTCTCGATATCTCGGTGCAGGCCCAGATTTTGAATCTACTGAAGAGCCTGAAAGACGAATATGCGCTTACAATGCTGTTCATATCTCATGATCTGGAGCTAATAAAACACATGTCCGACAGGGTAGCAGTGATGTACCGGGGAAAAATCGTGGAGACCGGAAAGATCGAAGATGTCTTTTTGCATCCTCTGCACCCATACACAAAATTGTTGTTCGAAGGCGAATCTGATCTCGAAATTAATTCCGGTGACTGTAAGAAGATCACGGAAACTACATGTTCTTATTATTGCGAATGTTCACTAAGGTCAAAAACCTGCCTCACTGAAATACCTGAGCTAAAAGAGTTCAAAAATCATCAGCTTGTGGCATGTCACCATATACTTCAAAATTTTATTCCGTTAGCAAAAAATGTGGATAGGAGTTTATGGACTTGAATAAAAAATATACAATTCCACTTTTAGTCATGCTATTAATCATGGCAACAGTTATAGGATCTTTATGTATCGAACAGAAGACCGAAGCGAAAAACGTGTCTGTCAACCAGACCGGCAAATTAAGTCAGGGAGGCATATTGAGATGGGCTGTGGCTTCTATTCCTACCGACACACTTGACCCGTCAATAAAGTGGACAGGATGGAACATGCGAGATGCAGGAGTTTATGAAACGCTCTTCAGTTATGATGAGAACATGAACCTCCGACCTGAGCTTGCTACAAAATACGAACAGGTCTCGGATACCGAATGGAAAATCCATATTAGAGAGGGAGTAAAATTCCATGACGGCACTCCTCTGAATGCAGATGCCGTAATTTACTCGCTTAACCGGGTGCTGGACTCCAATAATTCAAGAAGAGCAGAATATGATTTCATCAAGTCCATAAACAAAGATTCGGACTATGTGATAACAATAAAAACAAACCAAACATATGCCCCTACCATAACAAGTCTTACGGACCCTGTTACATCAATAGTCAGCCCGAACGCAAAAGACCTTAACGCTATGCCGGTAGGGACCGGTCCTTTTAAGTTCAAGAGCTTCACCAGGGATGTAAACCTCACTGTAGAAAAGAACAGTGATTACTGGAATGGCACAGCCAGGCTCGACGGAGCCGTCATCTATTCCGTTCCCGATGAAATGACCCGGATTTTTAAGCTGGAAAACGATGAAGTAGACGTTGCTGAAGATATTCCCCAATCCGAAGTGACTCGAATGACCAATAATACTGACTATGCCGTATACACTAAAGAGACTCTAAGGACCTATTTCCTGTATATAAACATGAAAAAAGCCCCATTTGATGACGTAAAAGTAAGACAGGCCCTGAATTATGCCCTTGATCGCCAGCAAATTGTGAGTACTGCACTTGAGGGTGTTGGAGGAGTCCCTGCAAAAAGTATTTTCCCGTCTGTAATGAGCTGGTCTATCAACGATAAAATAGAACCTGTTAATCGTAATGAACAGAAAGCGAAAGAACTGCTCAAAGAAGCCGGTTTTAGCGATATTGATGGGGACGGCTGGCTGGAATATAAAGGAAAGCCCATTGAGTTAACAATAAAAACCTATACAAAGCGTCCACAGCTTAAACCTGCTGCCGAAGTAATTGAAACTCAGTTCGAATCAGTCGGATTAAAAACCAGTATAAATATTCTTCAATCCGGTGCTATTGAAGCAGATATGGGCAAAGGAGAGTATGACCTCTCTCTCTATGCCTGGGGAGTAGCTCCTACCGGGGATCCGGATTACATCTTTTCAAGGCATTTTGAGTCCACCGGAAGTGAAGCAAAGCGGACGGGTTACTCAAACGCCCAGGTGGACGAATGGATCAAGGCGGGAAGGCAGACAATGGATACTGCTCAGAGAAAAGAATATTATGACAGGGTACAGGAGCAGGTAATGGCAGACTGTCCCGAGCTTTTTGTATTTTACCAGAACTCCATCGTTGGAGCCAGTAAAAAAGTAGGCGGACTTAAACAGTTCCCCAGTGAGATATCATTCTTGACAAAGGATCTGTACCTGGAGGAATGAGATGGATTATACCAAAAAAATCATCCAGGACTACTGGGACTTCCGCAGTGAGAGTTATAATAACGGTGCTATCGAAAATTCCGAAGAAGAGCGAAGTGCCTGGAAAATTATGCTTTCACAAGCTGTAGAAGGAAAGAAAGGCCTTAAGGTGCTTGATGTGGGGACCGGACCCGGTTTCCTGGCTCTTTTATTTGCAGAAATGGGAAATGAAGTAACAGCTGTTGATTTGTCAAGTAATATGCTGGAAAAGGCAAAGAAAAATGCATTAAAGTCCTCACTCTCTATAAATTTCCTTCAGGGAGATGCGGAAAATCTCCAGTTGCCGGATGAATATTTCGACATCGTTGTCAACAAATACCTGCTCTGGACCCTCCCTGACCCTAAAAAAGCACTGATTGAGTGGAGAAGAGTTCTAAAGGAAGGTGGAAAGATTATTGCGATAGATGGCAACTGGAATGATCATCGGCTTCCCGGAAGGCTCAGAAGGATGACTACCAATGCTTTAAGAGGTGTAAAAGAAGGAAAGTACATGAAGATTTTCCGGAAACAATACAGTCCCATCAAGAAAGATCTGCCTTTATTTAGTTTAAAACCGGAGCATGTATCTAAAATTTTTAAGGACACCGGGTTTGAGATTGTCAGTATAAAGCGCATGGATGATCTCAATAAACCTTCCGGGAAAAAAGAAGGCTTGCTAGACAAACTTGAGTTTTCCGATCCCGTGTATTTCATCAAAGCTGAAAAGTAAGCCATCCGTAGCTTATGTTAGATGTGATAAAGAGGGCAGAACGTTGATAGATTTCATAACCCGAAGGCTTTTACTCCTTCTCCCAATCCTTTTTCTTGTATCCGTAATTAGCTTTTCCATAATATATATATCTCCCGGAGATACGGCGAAAAATGCCCTTATGAATCCCGGAGGAGGAGTTGATCAGAAAGCAGTTGAAGAGCTAAAGGTTAAAACGGGACTGAATGAACCTGTATATATCCAGTATATCAACTGGATGGGCAAAATTCTCCAGGGAAACTTTGGGCAGTCTTATATGACAGGTGAAGAGGTCTCAGAAGCTATCCTCAGGTGTTTCAAGGTCACTTTGAAGCTTGCCATAATCAGTATGCTGATTTCGAGTATCCTTGCCATCCCTCTTGGTATCATTTCAGCTCTTAAAAAAGGAACAGTCATTGATGACCTCTGCAGGCTTTTTGCGCTTGCAGGAGTTTCCATGCCTAATTTCTGGCAGGCCTATATCCTTATTATAGTATTCTCGCTTACCCTGAAGGTGTTGCCTTCATCCGGATATGGGAACGGGGGACTGGCTTATATCCTGTTGCCTGCCGTCACCCTTGGGACCGGATATGCAGCAGTGACAATGAGACTGATGAGAGCAAGCATGATAGACGTGCTGCAGCAGGATTATATCAGGGCTGCCAGGGCCAAAGGAGTTTCCGAGCGCATGGTCATTTTCAAGCACGCTTTGAGAAATTCGCTTATCCCTGTGGTAACGGTTGCGGGGTTAAATTTCGGATACCTTCTGAACGGTTCCGTAATCGTTGAGACAATTTTCTCGTGGCCAGGGATAGGAAACCTCATTGTTTCAGCCATACTCAGCAAGGATTATCCGGTAATACAGGGCTGTGTGCTGTTTGTCGCGGTGATATTTGTGCTGGTCAATTTAGCTGTCGATATATCCTATGCTTACCTAAACCCGAAGATCAGATATGAAAATAAGAATTAAAAACAACAGTCTCGGATTGCTTCTAAGTGCAGGGTTTCTTGCTCTTCTTATAATTTCTGCTATTTTTGCAGGGAATATCTCACCTCATAATCCCGAAAAAGCCAATCTCGAGCTCCGGCTAAAAGAACCCTGCAAGGATTATCCATTAGGCACCGATCATATGGGCCGTTGCATATTAAGTCGCATAATTTTCGGCTCAAGAGTATCTTTGACCGTAGGGCTCCTGGTAGTGAGCTCCTCATTGTTATTAGGTCTTACCATCGGCACATTGTCCGGATATCACGGTGGATGGTCGGATGAAGTTATTATGCGAGTGGTTGATGCATTTCTGGCCTTTCCAAGCCTGCTGCTTGCCCTCGGCATAGCAGGGCTTTTTGGTGCGGGATTTTTCAATCTGGTCATAGCTCTAATAGTAGTGGATTGGGCAAGCTATGCTCGCCTGGCCAGAGGTTCCGTCATGGCAGTAAAAGAGCAGGAGTATATCAAGGCTTCAAAAGGCCTTGGTGCAGGCGACTTGCATGTGATCGTTCGCCATGTGATTCCAAACGTAATGTCTCCCCTGATAGTTATGGCGACCATAGGCATGGGATATGTTATACTAGCCGCAGCAGGACTCAGTTTCCTGGGATTCGGGGTGCAGCCTCCTACGCCCGAATGGGGTTCGATGCTCAGTGAAGGAAAAATATACATCAGATCGGCTCCCTATATTATGATTTCACCAGGACTTGCCATTATGTTTACAGTTCTTGCATTCAATTACCTTGGGGATGAATTAAGGGATATGCTTGATCCAAAAATAAAGGATGACTCCGAATTAAATAAAGGATGACTCCGAATTAAATAAAGAATGACCCTGGGCAAAATACTATTGTTTCAGGATTCAACCGAGTAACTAACATGAAAAAGTACCTATCAACTAACAGCAAATTTCTCCTGAATACTACCGCCTGTGCTGTAGCAGGATACAGGTCAAGGATAAATGGCTTCAGCAGGAATGCGCGTTTATTTCTGGCATACGTATTCCTTACCACTTTGAACCTGGGAATCTATAGTGTGATCTTTAACCTGTACATATTAAGGCTTGGATTCAAGGAAGATTTCCTGGGACTCATACTCTCAATTGTTTCCATATCCACAGGCTTATTTGCAATACCCGCAGCTATGATCTGCGATAGGATTGGCAGGAAAAAAACTTTATTGCTTTCATGCTTACTACTTTCAGTTTCACTTATTTTCCTTTATACTACCTCATCAACAGTCCTGCTGGCTTTTTTCAGCGTCCTTTTTGGTGCAGCTTCAGCTCTCAATGTAGTTACAGGGTCCACCTTCCTTGTTGAAAATTCCGTGAGTTCCGAACGCATGCATTTGTTCTCAATGCACTCTATACTTTACACTCTGGCCCTCATGATTGGCAACTTCGTAGGCGGCAATCTACCAAAAGTCCTGATTAATTCGTTTGCTTTCGATCCTGCGGGGCCAGAGGCATACCAGCTCTCATTACATCTGTCTTTGTGTGCGGTATTTCTCTCGTTTTTACCACTGTTATCCATACAGGACAGAAAAACGGACTGTAGAGGAAATCCGGATTATCTATTCACTTTTCTATCTCTTTCCAGGTCAATATTGGTCCGGAAAATGATCCTTGTATACGCCCTTATAGGAATGGGATGGGGCCTGGCACTTCCATATTTCAATGTTTATTTTGACGTTGTCCTTAAAACCAGTTCCGACCAGATCGGTTCAAT
>JAUPKV010000107.1 GCA_030837265.1 Methanobacteriota archaeon | reverse complement strand
CAGCGGAAAATCCGAATACCGGACCCTTTAGGATTTGCTTCCATTATCTCCTCGAGACTCAGGCACTTGCCACCTGCTTTAGTGATTTTTTCAACTGCGGATTCACTAAAGGTTAATGCTGCAACAGTTACAGGGTGTTCAAGAAGACCTGCACCCAGCACTTTTCCTGGTATTAGCAGGACATCATCTTCTGCGGTGTGCCTGTTGATCTTACTTATGTTCACAGCTGCATAATTCCTGGACGGCATCTCAAGACGTTTCGCTATATCCTTCCAGAGAGGGGCAGTATCCGTGTGTGCCTTCTCTTTCAGGGTAAGAATCAGGGAAACGATTCTTGGATTTGTTTTTCTTGTAAGCTTTACCAGTGATTTTTTACCCAATTGTATGTTCCTCCGCAAGATTTTTAAACCTCACTCACGCGGAAAAAAATTCCTTTCGCGTTCGAACATCGCCGTATTGCCTCTCCGAGACTAAAACCTCGAAAGCGGCAGACAAAAAATTAAGCGATTAGTCGGAGTTGTATCATGTGAATAACATTTCTAGTACATAAAGATTATGTGCACCAATAGTTCACTTGCTAGAATGAAACATCATAAATATATCTAGCTTTTTATCTACATCGTGCATCCATTATCTTGAAGATAAACCGATTAACTAAGTTATTACTTTAGAAAACGTGTTTGCTCACTTAATTAAGAGAAATGCAATGAATTCGAGGAGAAATTAGTTCTATTTTTATAATATTAAGCAAATTATACTCCGAAGGTAATCATCAATGTCAGGGGAGAGATCAACATTGTTAAAGCTAGTGTCTGGTCTGTGAGAGGCCCGGTTGAACGCTGGTTCCTCTGAAATCTCATAAACAAACAGACATTGGGGGGTACTATTATGTCTGAAACAGTTATTCAACATCTTCTAAAGCGGTTAAAACAGCTGGGGATAAAGGATATTTTCGGTGTGCCAGGAGACTTTGCATTTCCTATCAACGATTCAATATGTGATGATAAGGAACTGCACTGGATAGGCTGCTGTAATGAATTAAACGCTGCTTATGCTGCAGATGGTTATGCACGCATTAAAGGTATGTCGGTATTGTCTACTACATTTGGAGTAGGTGAACTTTCAGCTCTATGCGGGATAGCAGGTTCTTATGCCGAGCATGATATAGTATTCCATATTGTCGGAATGCCACAAACGGAGACTCAGGAGAAGCATGCTATAGTACATCATACGCTTGGTAACGGAGAGTTCGACCAGTTCATGACAATGGCTACTCCTGTAGTTTGTGCGAAAACGGTATTGACCCCGGAAAACTGCGTTAATGAAGTCGAACGAGTTATTGCGGTAGCTATGGAACAGCATCGTCCGGCGTACATTGCCATACCTCATGACTATGTGCATAAAGAGATCTCATCAGCAACAGTACAGGCACCCAAGCTTGAGAAAAGCGATCATGAGACGCTTGAGGTTGTAGTCTCAACCATTGTAGAAAAGCTCTCTAATGCAAAAAACGCCTGTATTGTACCGGGAATCATTGTAGAACGTTTTAGGCTAAAAGAATTGACTACAGACATTGTTAATGCTTCGGGTTTGCCTTATGTGACACTGGAATCGGATAAATCAGTTATCGACGAGGCCAATACTTCCTATCTTGGGCTATATAGCGGACAGCTGATCAATCCTGAGATTCGGGAGTTCGTGGAATCCTGCGATTGCATACTTGCTATAGGGGCTATCCTGTCTGACTATAATACGGGTATGTTCACGGCAAAGCTTGACAGGTCATTAATCATCAATATCATGCCCTTTGAGGTTCAGATAGGGGATGCCGGCTATCACCATGTGAAGATGGTTGATGTGCTCGAAGAACTTAAGAAAAAGCTCCGGAAACGTACTGATGTAAAGGGACCTGTTGCTAAGCCTCTCAAAATGCCGGAAGTTAATGCTGAAAGTCAGATAAATTCGGATTACTTGTACGCGAGATTCGCGGAATTTTTCAGGCCGGATGACATAATTATGGCTGATTCGAGCACATCCTTTTTCGGGTTATTGCCGATATTTTTACCAAAGGGTGCTAAGTTCGAGAGCCAGATGCTCTGGGGTGCAATCGGCTGGGCCACTCCGGCTACTTTTGGAGTCGCCATGGCTGCACCGGATAAGCGAGTAATTCTTATAACGGGTGAAGGATCACACCAGATGACCGTTCAGGAGGTCAGCCAGTTTTGTCGCCATGATTTAAAACCGATTATCTTCGTGCTGAATAACCATGGCTACCTGATAGAAAGGATGCTATCCAAGAAATTGGATTATTGTTACAATGAACTGGCAGAGTGGCAATATCACAAGTTACCAGAGGTTCTTGGCTGCAATGACTGGGTAATTAGGAAGGCCACTACTTGCAGCGAGCTGGATAAAGTTATGGAAGAACTGGAGAACACTAAAACAGGAGCTTATATCGAAGTAGTCATGCCAAAATTATCTGCACCTCCGCTTGTAGAAACAATTCACCAGAGAGTATGAGCATTATAAAAAACTGACAATGTAATCAAACTAAAAGCTCTGCAATAAATACTAAGCACTGCAATAAATTCTAAGCACTGTAATTGATCAGGCGCTTAATCTAATAAAGGAATTAAGAGCTTATCATATGGAGACACCAAGTACAGACCTGGAAATCTTCTCAAAGATTGGATCGATATCGCACCCTAATTTCCTGGCTACAAAAAGAGCTACTATCCGGATATCTACAAGATAAAAAAGCCTCTCCTGCATGGAGTTAATTTCGGAGACCAGCTTCTGCCTGTTTACTCCCGTATCTGCGGAAATAAATTCCAGGACATGCTCAAAGGAGATTTCTTCCTTATGAGCAGAGTATTTTTCTCCGAAATTCTCATGACTTTCAAGAAAATTCTCTGGCGGTTTGAAGGCATGGGGAATTCTTATGCTCTCTACATCAAAGGCAGGAATAAGAGCTCCGCTCTTTAAGGTGAGCAGGCCGACTTCGAGAGCCCGGTCCTTTACCGCTGAGGCAATCTTCGGGGAAAACCACTTGAGGTCAAAAGCCAGGGAAAACTCAAAATCTTTCTCCGAAAGGGAAACTGCAAGATTTTTTTTAAAAGGAGTTGAGACTACAAGTTTAAGTTCTTCCATTAACTACCCTCTTAAAAATCAGTATTTTTAATACCTTCTTAAAACCGGGATTTTTAAAACCAAGTTTAAAATAGTATTCGGAAAAAGAATTTAAGACTTCGACACTGGAATGCCATTATTCATGGAATCGCATTCTTAACTATGCCGAAGCAAAATCTTTTTTGGGAAAAACTTACAGTTTCACGAGTTTTGCACTGAGAATTCCCTCTACATTCCGTAATTCTTCCAGGATCGGAGCCGGAACTTCGTTATCCACATTCAGGACCATCATGGTAGCGCTTCCGATTTCTGACCTTCCGACCTGCATGCCTGAGATATTGATATTGTTTTTACCAAGGACCAAGCAGCATGGGCCGATTACATTAGGCCTGTTGATGTGTTTGGCAAAAATCATATATCCTGCAGGGAAGATATCCAGTTTGTCCCCGTCAACTGAAACGATTTTTGGCTCATCCCCAACGACAGTTCCGGCAATCAGCTTAGTCATCCCTCCACCAATAAGCCTGATACTGATAGTTGAAGCGTATTCCTCGGAAGACTCGGATCTGCTTTCTACAACTGCGATCTGTCTGGCTTTTGCAAGGCTCGGAGCATTGACATAATTTACTGCAGAACCAAGAGCCATTTCGAGCAGACCTTTGAGAGCTGAAACCGTAAGGGGTCGCGTGTCTTTTCCGGAAATCTCGCCATTGTATCCGATTTCTACCTTTTCGTAATTGCCTTCAACAAGTTGCCCTACAATTTTTCCCATCATTTCAGCAAGCCTGATGTAAGGGGCAAGAACCGCCATAGCTTCCGGCTTTACAGACGGGATATTGATTGCGTTCTTTGCAAGCCCGCCGGTGAGTACGGATACTATTTCATTGGCTATTTCGATTGACACATTGACCTGAGCTTCCTGGGTGGAGGCTCCAAGATGAGGAGTTGTTATTACATTGTCAAACTCAAGAAGAGGGCTGTTAAATGGAGGCTCCTCGATAAATACATCCAATGCTGCTCCGCTTATTTTTCCGTTCGCCAAAGCTTTTGCAAGGGCGTCTTCGCTAATAATACCTCCACGAGCACAGTTGATAACTTTAGCAGTGGGTTTCATTAAAGCAAACTGCTCTTCATCGAGTATGTTTCTGGTCTCTTTTATAAGTGGAGTATGCACTGTAATATAGTCGGCTGCTTTTGCGATTTCATTTACTGTCGCAAGCTTGACCCCAAGTTCAGCAGCGCGTTTTTCGGTGATAAACGGGTCGTACCCCATAAGCTTCATCTCAAGTCCGAGAGCCCTCTTCGCAACCTCGGAACCGATTCTTCCGAGACCGATAACTCCCAGGGTTTTACCTTTGACCTCCAAGCCCATGAATTTGTTGCGCTTCCATTCCTTTTTCTTCAGGGAAGCATTCGCCTGGGGTATATTCCTGGACATTGCCATCATCATGGCAATAGTATGTTCGGCTGCCGAGATCATGTTTCCTTCGGGCGAGTTAGTCACAATGATGCCCTTTCTGGTAGCTGAATCGACATCTACATTGTCAACTCCGACTCCAGCTCTCCCAATAACCTTCAGCCTGTCAGCAGCTTCGATAATTTTCTGGGTGACAGTGGTGCCGCTTCGTATTACAAGCGCATCGTAATCCTTTATAATTTTCGTTAGCTCATCCTCGGAAAGCCCGGTAATAACGTCAACAGTAAGATGCTCTTTTAAAATCTCCAAGCCTTCGTTGGAGAGTGGATCACTGACCAATACTTTCATATCGATTTCTCCAGTAAACATGATAAACTTGACTCATTAAATTTTGACAGAGACATAAATCAACCTAATCACACTTAAGCATTATCACACAAAAGGCTTTGTGTAATAAATATTTCCTGTGTAAGAATTCAAAACTCTGTGTAAATAATCAAGAAAAAAGGCTGGGATTAATTTCAATCCTCATAATATGCGAAATCATTTTAGGATAAAACTTCCACAAAAGGAATTTATCGCTTTTAAAGGGTGAATCTGTTTATATTAAAAGCTGCTCGTAGAATTAATATGTCTGAAATAATAGAATTCAGTGTTATTTAACTGAATTCTTTACATTTTTTTCAAGTTCTTGCAGACGTTTTTTAAGTTCTACAATTTCTTTTTTTTGAATGTTAATTGTTGACCAAATGTCGTCATGAGAATCTTTATCAATCATTGTTTTAAACTTCCCGTTGGTTCAGTCTTAAATGTGTCCTTGTCTTATATTATTAATAATAGTTTATACTATCTATTATGGTGTTTATGTTGAAGATCAGAAATCATAATTACTCTAATGTTTGCCTAAACAGATCCTCACCTTAGAAAAACATAAAATTGGCTTACGATGAAATTAAAGCACTGAAAGGCCTTTTACTCCTAAGTAGCTGCCAAATATAGACAGGCTTGCAAAACTTACAGAAGAAAATGATGTGCCAAAAAACGGTCTAATTAATACAATCTAACTGTATATAAGCTGTAAATAGACACCAAAAAATAAACAGCAACTAATGTCACTAAAATGATTATACCTTCACCGAATTTATTGCCCAAATTGTTCCATAATTTAAGTAAATTCATCCTAATCTCCCGTAATACAATTTAGAGTCTCTGTTTTTAAATGTAAACGAGTTCGAATTTCGAAAATAATCCCGGATAAAAATAGTTCCCATCTGCAATATTAAACATATAAAAAACTCCATATGAATAACACTGAATTACAATCTATAGAACACCGAGAACAATCTATAGAACACCGAGAGCTAAAAAATTTTAGTAAACGTACACAGGAGAAAGAGAGTTTAAAACTCCTGTGCAAATGCCATCGTTCCATGGGTTTGTTGTTTATTAACAAGTATTTCCTTACCATCTGAATATATAAAAGTGTTTACAAAGCACACTTTTGATAGTGATCGCTTCACCAAATTTACGCTGATTGGAGCCTTAGTAATTTCACTTTTTAATAGCCTATTTTCCGCTTCTAATAACCATAACCCCGGATTCTAGCAAACCCTGTATTACTACAGTTGTAATAGAATTTGTAAACGGCAAATACATATACGATATTAACATTATTTTATTGCAAAGGGGAAAACTTCCAAGAACATCTTTTGTTCCTAGCACGATTATACTTACTACAAATTAAAAAAATAACGGAATTAAGCGAAAATCTCCTTGCAACTTTAAAACGCATAAGAGAATCGTGCCAACAAGGTAAAAATTTGTTTTTGCTATGGCAACTGTTGAAAAGCCACAGCATCAGGTACGTTTAAAGTTTTCATATAACCAACAAATAAGGACGAGCTTAATAATTATATTAGATTCAAAAAACAAAACGTGTTATGAAATACAATAAAAAACTGAGAAGATTATACTTTTTATGTATGAAAAAGTGTAAAAAACGAATTTCAAAGTTCTGTTATGATGGTATAATTAAAAATACAGTTGGAGTGTCAGATGGAAACAGAGAACAAAAAGCATTATTCAAAAACTGAATTTCAGCTACTTGAAAACACAACAATCAATTACTTGGAAGAATCAGATACATTAATTTTAAATGTTCCCGGTATGAAATATTTAGAAATAGACAAATCGACATATGAAAAAATTCTAAAAATGGACAATGCGGAGCTAACCACGTATTTGAATACGAGAAAAGATCGAAAAGAAAAAAGTGCGATTCGTAGGTTTATTACTGCGGCTAAGGAACGTAAGGTACTATTCTTTGACATTGAGCCTCCAGAACTCAAGCAAATCGAACGTAAGCCTTATGAAGAGCCCGAAATAAATAGGCAAATTAGGGATGCACTTCGAAGAACCAGGATTAAAGCTTAAGGTATTAATGAAAACGATAAATCTATTTTTGTAGCGTAAAAACTGACACTGAACATTTAAAATATTACAATCCATTGGAATGTTTTCTAGCTGAGAGCTCGAAAGAGCACACTGTTTCGCTAATTAAAAAAGGTAAGTGGTCTTACTTTGTTTAAAAAAAGTGAAAAAGAAATAAGTGTTAATGTAAATTCGTTCCACGAAGACATTTAATATCTTCTGTTTTCTCTGGGAGCTCTGTGTTTTGGGAGACACTCTCTGCAGTAAACCGGTCTTTCGGGATCAGGTTTAAAAGGCACTTCGGTTTCTACACCACAATCAGCACATGTTACTTTGTGCATTTCTCTAGGAGCTCCGAAACCTCCGCGGTTGCTGTCTCTTCCCCTGAAGGAGTTTCCTCTGTCATTAAAACCCATGTTGTTTCACCTCCTCTTTTAAGGCATTGATAGAAAAAAATGAGATTGTATAAGATTATTATTTAAAACAAAATGAGTTTTAATAAAAGGTTATACTTCTCTTTATTTTCAACGACATCCAATGTGTCTTTTATCCTATTAAAAAGCTTGTATCTTAAAGCATTATACTAAAATCTATGCTGTTTTATATGTAATAATTTCGTGGGTAGTGGGCTCATTTAGTAACTCACTAAAAAACTAATATTTGCCATACTTCCTTATACTTCAGATTTCCGATTTTACTTCATCTCACACTGACAATCTATTCCTCCTTAAAATCCATGCGGAAGATCCCTGCATCCTGTAATTTCCTGCCATTTTACTCTTACAATCTGCGCGTCTTCTGTATCCCATGTGGAAACGATTAATATATGGGTATTTTCTTCACTTGACTCATGATAAACCGTTTTTCCCTCAAGTGGTTTTAAGGTATGAATTTCACATAAGCCTGTCTCAAAATTATAAAACGTACAGATCCCACCTGGCCAAAATGGAGCCGGCTTTCCCTCATATCCTTTCACCGCTGGAGATGGAAAGTATACATTTTCACCTTTGGTTTTTGTATAATAATTTAACATCAATCGATTTGCATATCCAGAGCCTATTAATTTCTTGATATCTTCAGGAGTTCCCCAACATGGTTTTTGCTGGCAATATCTTTGGCAAATTGAACATTTACATTCAATATTTTTAATTATTGATAATTTTTCAATAGCGGATTGTGCATTTTCCAGTTCCATCAAGTCACCATTTGGCAGTGTAGTTCACGCATAGATTATATGGCAAAACTAATTTAAAAAATTTAGATTTTTGGTAATTATTCAGCTTGGATAAAACAAGGAAGTGTAGCAAATCTTCTGTAAGTGCTATAAAAAGTTATGTCACTAATTGCCCTGTGCTACCCTTTGATTACCACTTTAAGAACACCTGACTCGATATATTTACTCTTCCATGAAGTCCAATCAGATAGCAATGGCTACTTTGCTTCTGGTGACAGCTCGCTGGTAGTGGGCCTGTTAACATCACTCTTGTTTCGCTAGTACTTTTACCGGCAGCATCTTTATCTTGCATAGAAGCATTTGCTGGATGTCTATATTACGGAGGAAACTTGAAGAGTAAAAAAATTAACAAAACTGGTTCTAAAAAAGGTTCTAAATCAGGCCTTCTTCCTTCCAGCTATCAATCTCTGACAGATGATGAGAAGACCCAGGTAAATGCCGCTTTTCTGGCCTATAAGCAAAATTATCCTAAGGATCCGTATTTAATAGTGGATCAATTCTATTATCATGTTTATAGAAAAGGAAACTGGTTTGCAGGAACCACCCTTTAAAATCCTAAACCATATCTATTTTATGGAATTTAAACATTATGCATATATTTTTATAATATCTGATTCTCTCATTATTTTTTCATTTTGAAATGAATATTTATTAAAATCAAAGAATAATAAATTTTCTACACTATAATACAGTTGAATTATATGGCACAAGTAGTAATAGCAGTAGACCTTAAAATTAAAAAAGACGTTGAGCACAAGAGTGAATAGATAAATATCCCTGTGCAAATATCCTAGTTTTGGCCCTAAGCGCCTGAGCGCGTACTCAGCATCTATAACCTTCTTTATTTTATTCTTTATTTCGTTAATGAATATTTTTTAGTTCTCTTCTTTGTTTTTTCTCTTGCTTTTTCTGACGTTTCCATATCTGGATATTTCTTTTCCATTTCTGTATTTTTCTTTTCCATTTCTGAATTCTTCGTTCAAGCTTTTGCATTTTTCCACATCTTTTTTATCAGTAAATAAATGTATATAATAACAAGAGCATTTTTTTGTATGAATCTCATGAGCTGTACTAATGGTTAATCTTCAACCTATTTACACTCTTTTTGATATTTATCTTTTTTAAACGCTGCTGGAGCTCATTAACTTTTATAGAAATGATTCAGTAAAAGCCCAGCAATTTAAAGATCAGGTTTGATATTTTTCAGCTTCGAACAACCATACAGCTCCAATAACCAAACAAATCAAAGTAAAAATTAACTGTATTAGATTTATTATACCTGATATGTATGAATAGATGGCAATAAACATAATTACAACTTCAATTCGCAACAAAAACATCATCTTATTATGGAATTTCATACCTGCCTCAGTTTTAAAATCTGAAAATTAAATAAAATCCTATTCTAATATATACTGTTTTTAAGAGCTTACTCTATCAGAAGAATCCGATCATAAAAAATTTTCCATATTTCTAATATTCTTCTCCTATACGTGTCTACAGTATAAGAAACACTACATTCTCCAAAATACGGATATGTTGAAAGAACATGAGAGTGTAAATCTAAATAATTATATATTTGATTTTTATAATTCTGAGTAATTTCTGTGAAAACAGATCGTCTTTTTTCACTAAAAAAAAATGTTAACCGTTAGGCATATCTACTTAAAAAAATATGAATGTACTATTGAATAACTATTCATTTGGGGGCAAAACGAACTGTTAAAATATTATGATGTGGACTTACAACTATATCTCTTTATCAGTATTGAAGCATAAGTACTGCATATTGATTATAGGCTTGCACTATACATTTATATAAATATGTATCTACATTTATCGGTATAATCATATATCTATATATATTTCTATGTATTTATATAGTATTGAAAGCGATATCCTTTCTTGAGATCCTTTAGAAAGCAGCGCTTGTGATACGTTTATCTATGTGAGTTCATTTTTCATGCAAATAGATTGGACTGGACTATTTTATAGAGACTGCAAAAGTACTTTTGAGATCAAGATATTATTATAAAAATCATATTTAAACGAATATTATTATATATTTTCAAAAATAATACTGCTAACTCGGCAATAACAAACAAATATCTCAATATTATGAAGCTTCTGAACCCTTTCGCTGCCAATATATTTTAGCTACACGGCATCGATATTATGAAAATATGAAGGGAAGGAGACTTGACTTAATAGATAAATGTATCAGAAAATACTGGAAAAAGGGGAAATATGATGCAATTAGAGTCTGAAAAACAGAAGGATCAGGAATATTTTGCGGCATGGGATAAGCAAATAGAATCTTCGTCTATGTGTATAGTGACAAATCTGGCAACACTAGTTTTCATATTTATTGTAATGAATATTCTAATACTTGCCATGCTAGGCGAATTGAGTTTATTTAACTTGCACTTTTAACTATTTGCGACTATCAATTCAAGAACCTGTGTCTACTAACTTTAAACCGCCAATTTAATTTAATATGGATAGCAAAGTTGAAGACAACAGGGTTTCTTATATCAGATTGATAAATTATTTTCTTCTTTTGAATTATCCCTAAAAATAATGTTGCTTTGCCTCAATTCCGATTCTGCTTCCTACCACCAAATAATGCAAGCTCGAAGATCTTAAAATAACAATCAACGTCTTGAAACCCTATATTGCGTAACCATTCACACTGCTGTTCTACAGGTGCCAGTATATTAGCCGCTTTATCATCCCTGCGATAAAGTTCATCCGCAACTTCTTGCCTTGTTTTTCCAGCATCATTTCGAAGGTGCATATTATACAGTGAATCGATAAAATATTCATCAAATAAAGAACTTACCCATTCGGAAGATGAGGAAACATGCTCCAAATTCAAAAATAGCCCTCCCGATTTAAGTAGCTCAAAAATTTCAGAGTAAAGCTCCTGTTTTCTATCATCATTTTGATGATGGATTGAAAAGCCTGAAATAATGACATCGAATGGGCCTGCAATTTTCACCTTTTCTATCCATAGACTGTCACCATAATCTAAAAGTAGAAAGCTTAATTTATCGTTGTAATTAACTAACTTCTCTTTAGCTGCCTGGAGCATTGGTTCCGAAATGTCCAGCAGTACACACGAAGCATGAGGATACTGTTGTAAAACTGCTGCGGATAAAATCCCATCTCCACAGCCGAGATCAAGGATTTTTTCTATTTTCACATTGCAGCTGTCAATAATTCTTACCATTATTTCAATCTGAACCTGAGCTAATGGGACTGCTCCTCTAACACCGCTTAGATATTTCTCCGCAACTTCCTTTGCCTTCCATACCTCATAATTAACAAAAGACACTTTCAAATTCTCCTTTATGTGTTCGATTTTTCCATTTTTCAATAATAATGGTGTAAACAAATTCCTTTGATACTAAAAGACTTGTTTGCCTTGCCGATCCATAAATGTACGTCCAAAATCACAGAACTTCTGGACTTAATATTAAGACCCTGAGAAAAATATTAATGTTACAAAGATAATACACAGCTGGAGGAATTCGGCTTGGGTCTTTCAAACGGCTCTTTAGAACCTGCAACAGATTCGAAAATTACTTATAAAACTTTAAAAGTAGCTGTTCTCTTCATTTTTATTCTTTGCCTGATGCCCTCAGCCAGTGCAAAAGACTACACATTGGAAGGAGCTATAACAAATATTACTATTGATCCCAATGGTATAGTACATGTTGAAGAATCGATTTCATATACTTTTGAAGGACAGTATCATGAGGTTTTCAGGAAACTAGAGGTGTTTCCCGGAGAATCCGTTCAGAATATAACAGGATATTGTTCTGACGAAAGATGCAAATTCAGTTATAGTGAGACTTCCGACGGATATGAGCTGATAGGCTCACTACCTGACCCGACCCCTGAAAAGGTTACTTTTTTTATATCCTACGATCACTTAGGCGTAGTAAAGGTTCATAAGGATATTTCTGAATTCCAATACAAGCTGTGGGGCAGTGATTGGGAAAAACCTCTTGAAAGCTTAGGAGCTAGCATTACCCTCCCTGTAAATAATGAGAGTGAGATCCAGTACTGGATCCATCCGACCGGGTATACGCGGGAAGCAAATGTAGAGCATAATGTAATCAATTTAAGGACAAATGAGATTCCTTCATATCAATGGTATGAAATCAGAGTTGCTTTTCCAAGAATTGCCGCTCCTAATTCCAGTATTGTTCAAATAGACGATGAAGAGGGTCTTGCACAAATAAAATCCATTGAAAATGAATATGAGCGTCAAAGTTCGATACTAAAGAGTCTCTATTATTTTACAATATTGTATGCGATTCTAGCTCTGGCATTTCCCATATTTATATATTTCAAATACGGAAGAGAGCCTAAAATTGAATACAACGCAATATACGAAAGAGAACTTCCGACTGACTCCAGGCCCGCAGTAGTAAACGCTATCGTTCAGGGAAAAATGGGCGTTCCCACTATAGACGGCTTTACTGCAACGATTATGGATCTTGCTAACCTTGGATACATTTCCCTGCGGACTGTAAAAGCTGAAGAAAGTAAGTTATTGGGGTTGCTTAAGTCTGAAACTGAAGATGTTTTGATCGATATTTTAGATGCCGGTCTCTCCAGTGATGCAAAAGATAACCGGAATAACAGGCGTGAACTGGATGACTTCGAAAAAGATGCATTCAATTTATTAAAAAGTCATGCCCACGAAGGCAGAATTTCCTGGCATAAACTTAAAGCAGAACTTGGAAAAGGAAATGATTTCTACGAATTTATCAATGACTGGAATGAAAAAGTTAAAGCGCATACAGCAATCAATAAACTTTTCCAATCTTCAGGAAACAAGTATATAGTTGGATTTTTTGCAGTCACTGCAATAGCAGTATTTATTTATTTAATTGCATTTTCCGGTACTTTCCCTACAGATAAATTCCCCCTGGCATCAGACATGAATATGCTGATCGGATTTATCTTCATTTTCGAAATAATTGTACTGATTGCCGCCTCAATATTCGAAAAGGTGCTTGGACGCTGGACTCCGGAAGGAAGACTTTACTACGAACGCTGGAACAATTTTAAAAAATATCTTACAGACTTCTCAGCTCTCAAAGAATATCCACCGGAATCAATAAAAATCTGGGATCATTACCTTGTGTACGCAACCGCTCTTGGAGTTGCTAAGGAAGTCCTTGACAATATGTCATTGGTCGTTCCTTCCAATGAGCTGCAAAGAAGCAACTTCTATCTCATACACGGCAGTTATGCTCAATTTGGCTCTGGTTTCGGAAGTGCCTATGCCGCATCCGCTCCATCCGGAAGTGCAGGCGGAGTAGGAGGCGGAGTAGGAGGAATAGGCGGTGGGTCTGGTGGAGGCGGGGGCGGTGCCAGGTAAATTACTTTATTAAAAGATGGTGATCTATTTGATAGTGGAAGTTTTAGTAATAATAGTAATCATTTTGGGTTTGCTTTTTGTAATAATTTACAATAACCTTGTAAAACAGCGAAACAGGGTAGAAAATGCCTGGGCTCAAATAGAGGTACAGCTAAAAAGGCGTTATGACCTTATCCCCAACCTGCTGGAAACAGTGAAGGGATATGCAAAACACGAAAAAACTCTTTTTGAAAACATTACAAAAGCCAGGACTGCAGTTATGTCTGCAAGTAACGTGAATGAAACAGCCGAAGCATCCAATTACCTGTCCTCGACCCTTAAATCACTGTTTGCAGTTGCAGAGAACTATCCTGATCTAAAGGCCAACCAGAACTTTTTACAACTCCAGAAAGACCTTCTGGAAACCGAGGACAAAATTGCCTATACGAGACAATTTTATAATGACACTGTTATGAAATACAACATCAGCGTCCAAACAATTCCGACAAACATTGTCGCGTCCCTTACAGGTTTCCGGAAAAAAGACTTATTTGAAGTCTCTCAAACAGAAAGGGAAGCTCCGAAGGTTGAATTTTAATCACTGTATTCAACGATGCTTGCAGATTGATTTTTGGAACGACTTAGTGGATAACTGCCGCCCAATACATAAAGGGTTTGAAAATGCTTGAGCGGTATGACATGAAAAT
>JAUPKV010000106.1 GCA_030837265.1 Methanobacteriota archaeon | reverse complement strand
GGATCCGATATCTACCTGGGCACTCTAAGTTCTTCATCAACTCCTCTAGTTGCTGATTTTTCCGTATCTCCAACCTCAGGAAACGTTCCGTTGACTGTTTAATTCACTGATAAGATTACAGGAGCACCTATAGAATGGAAATGGGATTTCGGAGACTGGACTAATTCTACAGAATCGAATCCAACGCATACTTATTCCTTAGCAGGAAATTATACAGTAAATCTATAACAGTAAACAACTCAAATGGTGCATCTTCAAAGCTTTCCACAATAAATATCTCAGTAAATTCGTCTCTTCCTATCTTCCCCGGTTGTACTAAACCGCCATTGGAAGAATGGGAGCGGAAAATCGAAGCAAGAGAACAGAAAATCCTGCAGGCCTTCTTTGAGTATGCCCGGGATAACCACCTTTCCGCTTTCAATACACCTTATTTTTTTTCAAAGCAAATATTGCCAGACGAACCGATTGTCCTTAAATACTGTATAATGATGTGCTTTATTGAATCAGGGGGTATGAAAATGTGTGGCGAAAAGCGGATTCTAAAAGTGAAGTTACTGAAACCTACATTGAATTCTTTGAATAACAAGCACAAATAAACGAAAGTACTTTTCTACTGTTTTTCGAATATTAAACCGTTCTTCGATAATAAAATTAAAAAAATAAAATATAATAAATATAATGGATTTCTATTAATATGATTATAAAAAAGAAAAGGCAGAATTCTCAAGTTTGATCGGGAGATGAGAATTCTTGCACAAGGTTGTGTGTTCGCTATTTTTGGTAAGTTATTATTCACAAAAAATGATATATAGTTACCGGGGGTTAAATTTTAATTATGAAAAGGTATTGATAGACATTAAAACGTTTGATCATAATGATTTTTTTAAGCCAATATTAATTTTTATCCAATCAAACATTTCATTTTTATATTCAATTGACGACCATCTGCCTTATAGCGAAAATTATAGCGAAAAATATTTTGTAGCACATGAGATACACAGCCAATTTTTTTCTGTCCTTAAATTCTTCCCTTATAATTCTTCCCTTATAATACTCCACTAAGAACGTAAGGAAAAATAAAAGTAAAAGCATAATATTCACAAAAACAACTCTCTTTGCACATTAAATAAACAAAACCTGTAATGAATCCGAAAGTATTTATTCTTGAGTTGAAGTATAAGTAGGATAAATATCAAGAATAAACAAGTTTACTTGATTTACACTAGGTCTACACTAGATTTCATATTCTATAAACTTATGGCCATTTCATTGGAAATAAAAAATAAGTATTCGAGCAGAAGGTGTTTTAAAAATGGAAAAGAAAAGTGTCTTGATTCTGGGAACAGCCTCCCATGTTGGGAAAAGTTCGGTGGTAACTGCCATATGCAGGATACTCTCCAGAAATTATAGGGTTGCTCCGTTCAAGGCTCAAAATATGAGTCTAAACTCCTGGATTACAAAGGACGGAAAAGAGATCGGAATTGCCCAGGCAATCCAGGCAAAAGCTGCAGGTGCCGAGCCTACTGCCGATATGAATCCTGTACTTCTGAAGCCCAAAGGGGATCGTGTTTCCCAGATAATTCTGCTCGGTGAGCCATATGCCGACAAAAGTGCAGGACAGTATTACGATTCCATTGAAGAAATGCACATAGTTCTTAAAGGAGCTCTGGAAAGGCTTTGCAAGGAATATGACATTCTTGTAATGGAGGGCGCAGGAGGAGCGGCCGAGATCAATCTCTATGAAAGAGATATTGTAAATATCGGCACTGCAAGGCTTACTCAAGCTCCGATAATTCTCGTTGGGGATATCGAAAGGGGAGGCGTTTTTGCGAGCCTTTACGGCACAATTGAACTTTTACCGGAGGACGTGCGTAAAAACGTTAAAGGATTTATCATCAATAAATTCAGGGGCGACATAGAAATCCTGAATCCGGGATTAAAACAGCTTGAAGAAAAAACCGGAATTCCTGTGCTTGGAGTGCTTCCTTATTTCAAACTCAATATTCCCTCGGAAGATTCGGTCTCGCTTCAGGATAAAGAAGGAAGAGGCTGCGAGGAATGCGAAAAGAATATTGAAATTGCAGTTATTCGCCTGCCCCGAATCTCAAATTTCACGGACTTCGAACCTCTGGAGAGATTTGCTAAAATTCGCTACGTTGCCCTCGATGAGGAACTCGGGAATCCGGATACAATAATGATCCCCGGTACAAAAAATACGGTTAACGACCTTTTCGATTTAAAGGCAAGCGGCATGGACAAAAAAATAAAAGCTTTCAAAGGAAAAATACCTATTTTTGGGATCTGTGGCGGTTATCAGATGCTGGGCAGGACAATTTTCGATTCCGGAATTGAAAATGGAGTCGAAGCCGAATTTGAGGGCCTGGGACTTCTGGACGTAAGGACAAAGTTCGGAGCATACGAAAAGAGAACTATTCAGGTTACGAAGAAAGTGAATGCCTGTGGTCCCATTCTCTCTCCTATTGACGGTGAAGAAGTAAAAGGATATGAAATCCATATGGGAGTCACCGATTCCTGCCGTGGAGTTTTCGGAGACGATGGTTCAATTGATGGAGAAGGACTTGTTATTGGTACGTACTTGCATGGACTTTTTGATAACACAAATATAAGAAATGCCTTAATGCAGTACCTCTACAAGAAAAAAGGGCTCGAGTACACACCTGAGGATGACATGACCGAAAGCGACGCTTATGATGAACTTGCATATGTAGTTGAGCAAAATCTGGATATGAAGAAAATTTATGAGATAATGGGAATTTAGGAATGAGACAAAAGGGGAATTTAGGAATGAGATAAAAGGGGAATAATGAAAAGATAAGATAAAATGGTTGAAAAGAACCCCGCAGTGGCAGAAGTACAAAAATAGGTCCCATATTGGGTATAAATGGATTTTAACGTATTATAGGTCATGTTCTTGTGCTAAATATGTGGCCACTGCTAAAGAACCACTATCCTACATGTAACCCAAGTCGCTTTTGATTAAACTCCTCAGTTCAATTGAAATCTTTTTTCTATCATTTTGAGGATTATCCGAAGATTGTTTCAACTAAGAAGGAGTGGAATACAGGGCACATGTTATTGTTATGCGCGTCCCAAAAGATAAATTACAGCAAGAAATAGAATACAAAGTTCTTGATGGTTGGAAACTACGAACAAAGAATGAGAAT
>JAUPKV010000001.1 GCA_030837265.1 Methanobacteriota archaeon | reverse complement strand
TTTTTTACTTTTTTTAATTCAGTCAAATACCTCGCTAGTTTCTTCGGAGTTTGCCAGCAAAGTTTTGATTTTTGGTTTTTGGCAGGTTCATATTTTCAATTGCTGAAATGATTTTTTGCCTTTTGTTCCAGATATCAAGACCTCTTTTTGCGGCGAACCAGTCGAAAAAGTCATTATCGTCTCCGAGTTCCCCGACTTCAAATTTTTCCATGAAAAGGTCTGAATTCATCCCGTACTTTATTTCAAAATTCTCACAAATACTCGAATACTTTTTTATTTTGTATTTTGCAATGCGTCCGTTGTACGCAAGGGCTTCGCGGATGATCTCACTTGCCTCCTGAGGTGTGAAATCACCTTTTATATTGAGAGCTGATCCCAAAACTCAAAAAAACACTTCTTTGAATCTTGGTTTTGAAATGAACAATCGAACTACTGATTAGGAAACTTGTTATAGGCACCTCTCAACAAGGGAGTAAAATTGGTTTTGGGATAGGCTCTGAGAGTAAGAGACATGTCATTTAACCAGAAAGAAATTGTATTTCATTTAATGATAAGATGATTCACAGGAACCGTCTTTCGCAGAAAAATTAAGGAAACTCAAAATTTCGGAGTAATCACGATTTGACTTCTTTTTGGATTTGTATAGTTATAATTATTCGTTAATTACATCTTTTATTATCAATGATTTTATTTCATCATCTTCTTCCCACAATAAACATACTCTTTCACGTGTATACCTGAATTCACTCAGTTCATAAAATGCGCGTGGAGATTGTTCGCGTATCAGTTTGACAAGCCAAAACAGTTTAAGACCATCTTTTTTAAGCCTAGATTCTAAACATGATTTTCTTACAAACAACGAATATTGAACATCTTTTAATTTTTCTCCACAAGATGAATTAAATCCTTTAAGATTACCTGCTTTATCAAAAAATTTGTTATTATTCCCATCTATTATATTGCAAGTGTCACGCACCTTTTTTGACGGAAGATAGTAAGTTGATTCCCCATATTTTACTGAATTATACCATCCTTCAAATACTGCAGGAGAAATTTTTAATGCTTTCTCTTCACATATTGTCAAAAAATCTATATGATTTTCACATTCTCTTTTCCATGGAATCCACAGTAAATCAGCAGGATTTGAGTAAAATTCATGACCCTCCACGGTACAGTATATACCGCCTTTATAAAGTAAAGAGTCGATCTTTGAGACTCTTGATGTACATTCTCCTTTAAAAATATTAAACTCATCTTCGGTTGAAATGTAGCTGCTTATCCACAAAAACGACTTTGCATCAGTTTTATTCTCCGTTATACTGGTAGAATTGTATAAGCAAATCCATAAATCATCTAAATCTTTATTAATCATTTTTATATCTTCGATAGACGGTAATACCCATGAAGAAAATGAAGGTATATAGGCTTCGTTAATCCATTTAATGATATTTCTTTTTTTGTCTTTATCATATGTCTCCAATTTTGGACATAAATCACTAGGTAAATACCAGCCTATAAATTCGTTATTTTGACCCTCATTTTCTTCTAATAACTCTTGAGCAGGATTGGAAATATAGAGTATTGAACTATAGTCATCAATCTTGAATTTATTACTTCCAAAAGGTTCTCGATATTCAAGTGAATCTGAAAAATATCCAATTAATTCGTGATTAGCGCACCAAAAATACTTTTCAGCAAAGCTAGCAATTCTATTCCTGTCTCCATATGTGTAAGAATTGTATTGGCGCATTATCGCTATATCTGCACCTAAAATTTCTCCCTTCTCTCCTCCATTAGGCTTTCCATAAAATTGTTTTTCGTTCCAGCCAAGATCTTTTATATATCTGACACTTGCGCTAAGAATTAATTTATTTGGAGTTATATTTTCTATTCCAATACTTGAAGCATGTTTATTGAGCAGTTTTATAGCTTCGGGATCAAGTTCAGTACTATTTCTTTCGTGAGAAGTTCCATTAGGTTCAAAAAATCCTTCATAATTTTCTTTTATCACGTCCCAACCTAAGTCCATATAATGTGGTGTAAATTTTTTGGATTGATTTTTAGCAGATTCTTCATCTAATTTAAGTAACTTTTTTTCTGTTTTATATGGAGGTCTGGACCCGAGAACTTGGTCTTCATTTACAAAATCACACAAAAAAGCTCTTTCGACTATTAACCTTCCAGCGTGTCTAATGACTACATTGTAAATTGACTGAATCTTGTTATCTTCGAATATTTCGTTAATCGTCCATTCAGCTAATCTTCCTAGTTCCTGGTTACTTCGATTAATTAAACAAGCTACCCCTAAAGCCACAGATATTAAATTTTCTTTCATTTGAGGATCATCTGTGCCAAACGTAAGTTTAAGTAAATTGATTAACTGGTCTGGATTATTTGTTCCCCACTTAGTTAGCTCCTTACGACAATAAATACGCAAGTCACTATCTACAGTTGTTAACGTCCAGGCAAATAATAGAGGCAAGCCATCAAATTTATCATATTTTTCTAATTTAAGATCTCGAATTGGATTCCTGCCATATCCTTCCCAAACTTCTTCTTGATTTTTTGGGATATAATCAGGACCAGAGAAAATTAGATCTCTTGATGCAACATCCTTAAAACAAGTTAAAATATCATGAACTAATTTCGGTCCAAGTGGATGATTTTCCATGCGTGCGACTCTTACAACTAATTTCGCAAGGGTTTTTCTGCATGAAGGCATTGATTCCCTTAGCTTAGTCTCAATCCAACCCTTGTACATTTCAGCTGTTTCTATAGAGACATAAGATAAAGCAGATAACCTTAAGTCAACAATAGTGTCTTTTGAGAGGTCATCAGTCCATAAATCTCTATCTCCAACAAGCCAATTGTTTTCAGCTAATAAAATAACAGCAACCATCTGTTGTGATGCACAATTACCTCTTACTCCTGAACTTTGTCTAATTGAGCTTTCAGAAACAATTTCCTTTACTTCCTCTCTAGCTATTAAATAATCGTTTAGAGGATTAAACGCAATTTGATATTTCTGCTCAGGAGGGTCCAGCAGATCATGAGATTGGAGTACGTATTCATACAGAAGCCCATAATTGACTAAATAATCTAATATTCTGCCAGCCGTATTGTCATCTATCAGTCCAGTCCTGCTTTGCGAACTTTTGATCAGACTGCAACCTTCATTCCTGCTCACTTCAACGGTTGATAGGAAAAATTTTGCTAGAGAAGTAAGACACCTTAAAATGACAGAATCACTTTTACCCCACTTATTTCCAAGATTATCACATATTTCTTTATCTACACGATCAATTTTTGATTTAAGAAGGCTTGGGACAGTTGTGCGTATTGAATGTATTGATATGAGAGAACTTCCTGCGTATTCTTCACAGAATAGCCTCAAAGATAGAGGATCTCTTATAGCCCAACGTACCCAGTTTACTTGGGATACATCGATATTATAGTGTTTTACATATGCTGGAAACAACTCATTAACAGATACGTCTCCTTCTGATGGAAGATGTATCAGTCGATTTAAATCAGATTCAACATGTTCATTTTCAAAAACATATGGTCGACTACTTAAGCAAAATCTCAGTTTAGGATGCCACTGATTGATTGTTTCTAGCTCCCCAATTCTTTCAATCCATGAATTCCATATAATTGTCTCATCAATCCCGTCAATGCAAATCAAAAATCTGGTAGTTTCGTTTTCAATTTCTGAATCATAATCTTCATTCAGAGCTCTGCTCACATCACATATTGAAGCACATGCCTCTAATCCAGACCAGATTTCGTCTGTAGACCATTCTCCAGATAGCTCTAGAGATCGTCTTAAAATCGAACCCCAACCTTCATCAGCACGAACATCTTTGGCTCGAATCAATAGTGCAGGAAAGCTTTCTTTTAAGCTGTTTTCTACATAATTAGCTAATCCATGTGTTTTCCCAGTGCTCGGATTTCCAAGAATTATCATGTTAGAAGAAGCCAAAGATGAAGAAACTTTATTAAAATAAGTTGCCAAATTAGGATAGTCAAAGGGAGAGGAATTTACATCTACAAGCGCCCTTTCTAAACCTCGAAAAGTGATTATATATTTCCACTGTGAGTGATCCTTTAATAGATCGAAAAGTTCTCGAAAACCTGCGTTTTCCTCCAGTTTTAATGGATCTATATATGCACCATATTTTGCAGCGTTGATAAGGCATTGACATGTTTGTAAATATGTCATTAGAGCTTTCTTTGCTCTTTCAAATTTTATTAGTTCGTCATTGTTATAAACAGTGGTAATGTCAGGCAATGAAAGAAAATGCTCAATTTCACTGAGTGCTTTGATAATTTTTGTTTCAACTTGTGTTAAATCAAAAACTAAATTTTGCCTATATGTGGAGACACCTAACATTTTTGAAATATAATTACAAATATATCCCGATCCATGAAGGGAAGAAACATATCGTTCTTTTAGCCATCCGTTTTTGGCTAATTCAAAACGTTTTTTTAATGATTCTAATGAAATCTCTTCTCTTTCGAACCAGAATTTTCTTATCCCTTCAGCTTCAGGATACTGTAACTTACTTAATAATTGATTTTCATCCCAAAGTTCCAAATTCATTTCAGGATATTTTTGCTTTATGTTTTTAGTAAACTCTTCCCAGCGCGATCTTTCAGTATTTTCTACTTTCTTTTTACCTTTTCCCATTTTTTCATCTGAAAGGTTTCTAGGAACACATACGATGTATTTTACTATATTACTTCGAACTTTTTTTGCGGTTTCAACTGAACTGCTAATTTGCCTTATTTTGCTATCATCTATTGAATCAGGAAACCACTTTGCTTGAAGGCCTATAAATTCCCCAGTTTGAAGCTTTGCGTAGGCTTCAACTCCGCCATCACCACCGGCACCGTTTACAATGTTTATATGTAGAATTTTAATTCCATATTCATGCTGGCACCATCTTTCAAATAATTGATTACATAGGGCTTCAAAAGCTCTTTCTGGTGATTCATTGTATGTGCAAAAATGAGTCCAGTTCAAAAAATTACCTCTTTAGCTCGAAACTAATTTGGGCAAATTTGCTTAAATAAATGTTACTCAGTATAACATTTAGTAATTTCAATTTTAAAACAATTCATCTTACTTCTTTGTTTAATAGTAGAAAAAATATTATGTTTTTTTGAGATATTTCTTTAAATAAATGTAATTAAGTGCTTTTCTTTCCTCTCTCCAAACTACACATTTAAATCCCTCCTCACCCTTTTCTATCCACAATATAACACTCATAACTTTTCCCGGTGACCTTTTTATGAAATGTAGACTCTGCAAATATTACCCCGAG
>JAUPKV010000014.1 GCA_030837265.1 Methanobacteriota archaeon | reverse complement strand
GTCCGGAAATACAACCGAGCTCAGCAGCAGGATAACAGAACTCACGACCCTAAAAGAAAAAATAAATGCAGCAGATTCACTTGATAGCCTTAAGGAGATACTGTCTTCATCAACTCAAATTCCCGGAATCGGAGGTCCGATGGGACCTGGAGGACCTGGGGGATCCGGACCCTGTATGGATCATCCGAAATAACTTCAGTAAATATTCAAATCAGTTTCTCCGTTAACAGAGCGAACATTGAAGTTGGGAGCTTTAAATATTCATATTTGGCTTCCATTCTTCATTTTAACCTCGTCGAAAATAAGAAAAAAGGAGGCCGTAAAATAGAAAATGTTGACAAGCTTAACTGTGCAGTAACTTTACTGGTCTTGGCTTCGATTGCTATGCTGGTGATACTGGCATTTATTAACGGATGAACTCAGTGTATCGGATATGTTCAAACTATTTATTTTGTCAATCTGGTTTATTGACGACCTTTAAATCTTCATTTAATAAATCCATTCCTCTTCCTAATCGAACTGGTATTCTTTTACTTCCTTACTCAGGAAATAGCCAAGAATCGTCCTGATCAGTACAACTGCACCCAGTGCGCTAAGATCCCGTGTAGTCGGGTTTCTAAGGGTTTCCAGAATCGCGACAACGATATAAAATTCCAGCCCGAAGAGTATCCGGTTAGTCAGTTCTTTTCTTATCAGCTCAAGTTCCTTAGGTTTTCGAAAGGCTTCAGAGAGAAATATTTTAAATGTTGCCCTTAATCCCCCATAAATAATTATAGTTGTTCCTATTGCCTCAAAAATCCATCCGAAATACAGTAGAAAATTCTCAAACAATTCTGAGAACATCTTTACCCCTTCGTAATACATCCGGAATTTTCTTAAGTTTTCAGGTATAGGGTGTCTAAAACCTTAACACTTCAATTTCTCCATGTTAAAAAAGGACTGAAATGAATAAAAGTCTAACCTGCGAAGATCAAAAACAAGCGATTATTATACTGTTTAGGTGTAGAAGTGTATTGCTGTAAACGCCTTAAACAATTTGAGGAGTATTGAAGTGTATGAAGAGAAGAATATAAGAAATTTCAATCCAATCTCACTTTTGGTTAAGTTCCTCAAGTCCATAGAAGCTTAAATAAAAGATTTCCCGTTTCAGAATTACAAGCAATACAAAGATTCATCAAGTTCAATAGCACCATTTTCTGAGCAGAACATGATAAGATTAATGCTGAATGTACTACGAAAATGAATATCTTGAAGTAATTAAAATTAATACAGGTGACATATAATAATATAATTATATTCTTGTGAACCAGTAGTTACCTAATACCTGGTCCAAAGGAAATCCAATATGAGAAATGCAGAAGAACATACACAAACATCCTTAGAGGATAAATATCCATTATTGGAGATTGATCCCGAATTAACAAAAATAATGCCTCCAGATGAAGTAATAGAATTAGTTAATGCCTGTGTTAGTATATCTGGATATTCTAGGAATGACATAAGGAATGCATTCTTTAGGGCTCTTTCGGTACCTGCACTTGATGCATATGTCGATACAGAACAGAGATGTAAGGTAGCAATTGATATTGTAGTGAATGAACTTGAAAATCGTTTTCCTGATAAACCAAAGCTTGAGTTTGAATGGAAAGGCGAATCTTCTAGCTTATCAGAGCTTAAAGTTATTGACAAATACGGAAATGGTCTCTTTACTGAGTATTGGATAGCTGAGCCTACAGAACTTGGATTAAAAGGTGAACAGGCACTTGAAGAACCAGATGCTCCAGAAGTCCAGGATGCTCCAGAAGTCCAGGATGCTCCAGAAGTCAATATAGGTACAGACTTTGATGTTGCTTCTAAAGCCGATGATGTTTTAGAAGTTCATAATACTCAAGAAGTTGAAGGTACTCCCGAAGTCCAGGAAGCTCAAAAAGTTGATGATGCTCCAGCGATTCACGATGCTCAAGTCCTTAATGCTCAGGGGGATATTGATATTCCTGAAGATGTTAATGCTATAGAAGTTGATAGTACTCAAGAAGTTGCTGATACTTTATCAATTCCCGATGCTTCAGAAGTTGCTGATGCTCCATTAATCCCCGATTCCCCAGAAATTCCTGAATTAGTGCTGTCCTCACCTTCTCCTGCAAAAAAGAGGACAAGAAAGGCGTCAGATGCTTCCAATAATACTATGATATTAGCAGAGATACTACAAGAATTGAGGGAAATAAAAGCTCTGCTAAAGGATAAGAGCTGAATGAAAAAATATGAATTATGTAGAAGTCTTAGTATTCCTAGTGAACTACCACTCAGCTAAAGACTGAGTGGCTTCCGGCTTCATTCTTTAGACTATTGTCTACAAGTCCACAGGCTCATCCCCTGCGTTCCGCAGGTGTCAGTTGTTTTGATGTAGATGCCTTACGGCTTCCGTTTCCGGCGTAATTCCCGATCCCTTCAGGAATTATAATCTTGAAGTTATTTGCATTGTTTGCCCGCATTCGATGATACGAGGAGGGGTTGCTTGTTGTTGAAATGGTTACGACTGCTTGGTTCTCGTAATATATAATAAATTTGAAAGTATAAAAAATTAAGCAGAAT
>JAUPKV010000105.1 GCA_030837265.1 Methanobacteriota archaeon | reverse complement strand
GATATATAGGGCAGCACAACAAGATAAATGATACAGAATATAACCAGAGGTAAGTATATAGGACATTTAATTTCTGCTTCTGCTTCTGCTTCTGTGATATGTTATCTGGTGTTTTCCCTACGAAAGTGCAATAAGCATTTAAATCATGAGAGTAATTTCTTTTTGTGTTCGGTGACTTTGCCACTGATTTAAGTCATTTATCCTTTAGAATTGATAAAATAATTACCTCTGTATAGCAACTTTTTATTTTTTTTGTAAAATATATAGGATGTGTCGCCATATACGGTATAACCATGATAAATGTGCTGCCAGGTTACGAGAAGGCAGCTTACAGGGAATTAAGGAATATAGAAGGGATTAAGGATGTTTATCATGTCTTTGGGCAATATGATTTTGTAGTAGTCATTGAGGTCGAAGATTTGAGCACCCTTAACTCAGTGGTGGACAGGATAAGAGAAAGTGAAACTGTAACTACAACCCAAACCATTGTGGGAGCAGAATTATAATTGCAGGACTGTAAGCTGGTAGCTCTATAGCCGGATGAGCAGGGATCAGACCAGCCTGCAAGAATTAAAGCAAAAACCCTTTCTCATGAACAAAAAACTTAATATTTTTTTAATGTTGTCGTATTATTGCTGTATTGTACTTCAGCCATTACTAAGAATGAGGCTCTTGCTTAATGAGCTAATTGAATCCTTTTTGAATATTACCATGAGAAGGAAAGCAATTTTGAGAACGTATAAATAACATAGATGAAATGCTTTACTTTAAATATTTTTAAGTAGATAAAAGATGTCTTTAAATATTAGCTCTATTTTCCAGAAACGTAGATTGATTTTTTAGCCCGAGGTAAAATTCCATGGAAGTCCCTATTGCAGAAGAACTTGCAAAAAAACAAAAGTCAATAAGTGTTGCAGAATTCTTTGAGAAAAACAGGCAGATATTGGGTTTTGATTCGGCACCTCGAAGCCTTATTACTACAGTTAAAGAAGCGGTTGATAACTCCCTGGATGCTTGCGAAGAAGCAGGGATTCTGCCTGATATTCTTGTCCAGGTCGAAAGGACGGGGCCGGACTACGTAACTATAATCGTTGAAGATAACGGACCTGGGATTGTAAAAGAACAGATACCGAAGGTCTTTGGAAAACTGCTTTACGGTTCAAGGTTCCATGCGCTAAAGCAGAGCAGGGGGCAGCAAGGGATAGGGATTTCCGCAGCCGTGCTTTATTCCCAGATGACTGCTGGCAGGCATACGAAAATCCTCTCGAAGACCAGCCCAAGTGCTCCGGCCCACTATTATGAACTCATGATAAATACCAGCACTAACGAGCCTGAAATACTGAGTGATGAAGTAAAGGACTGGTTTCGCCCTCATGGGACCCAGGTAGAGATGGAGATGAAGGCTGCTTACGTAAAAGGCAGGAGGCAGTCAATTTACGAGTACCTCAAAGCGACAGCAATAGTAAATCCTCATGCACGGCTTACTCTTATAGACCCTGACGGCAACGAAGAAGTCTTTGAAAGGGCTACGGATAAAATGCCTGCCCCTGCAACGGAGATCCTGCCCCATCCTGAAGGCATTGAGCTCGGTACTCTTATAAAAATGCTGCATTATACCGAGCGCCAGAAACTTTTTCCATTTCTGCGTTACTCTTTTTGTAAAATAGGCCTGTATACTGCAGAAGAGATCTGCAAGGCTGCAGGGCTTGATCCGGAAATCGATCCTCATATTCTCGGTCGTCATGAGGCAAGAAAGCTGCTTGAAGCTTTTGAAAAGGTAAAGATAATGGCTCCGCCTACGGACTGCCTATCTCCGATTGGGGAAGAATTAATTTACAGGGGACTGGAAAAAGAAACAAAAGTGGATTTCATAGCCACAAGCACCCGGAAACCGGCGGTATTTTCCGGAAATCCCTTTGTAGTCGAAGTAGGGCTCGCCTACGGGGGTGCCCTTCCTAAAGAAGAAAAAATAAGCATCATGCGTTTTGCTAACCGTGTGCCTCTGCTGTATCAGCAGGGGGGCTGTGTTACCACACACGCAGTAGAAGATATCAAATGGAAGCAGTACGGTTTAAATCAACCCGGAGGAGGAATTCCGCTGGGCCCGATTATTCTTTTAATCCATGTCGCTTCTATAAACGTACCCTTTACTTCGGAATCAAAAGATGCTATTGCTGATATTCCTGTGATAAAAGAAGAGGTTGACCTTGCGATCAAAGAAGTAGCAAGAAAACTCAAGCAGTACTTGAGCAAGCAGGACAACCTCAAGAAACGCCGGGAAAAAGAAATAATTATCACAAAAGTGCTTCCGAAAATGGCAAAAAAGGTTGCAAGTATTCTTGAGAAAGACGTCCCTGATATCAATCCTGTTGTAGCGAAAATTATGGGGAACTTGCTCGTGCACAGGAAGGTAAAAAAGAACGAGGACGGGACTGCAGATGTTATGATAAAGGTCAAGAACTTCGGAAGCTCGGGATATTCTTTCAAAGTCCATGAAACGCTTCCTTGGACGATAACAGGGGCGAAACCCGAACCAAAGATTGTGAACATGGGAAGAGACTACGATTACATATGGGATATTTCGGCATCAGTCGGCTCATCAAAAATGCTCAGCTACAGGATAGAATCTGCAATGGATACAGAGCTCGAAAAGCTTCCTGCCCTTATCGTGGAAGGGATCGAAGAAGAGCTGGTAACTGGGGCAAAAGCCTTTAAGGGGATATAAAATGGCTGCCAGAGAAGTGGATAGGAATAAAGCAAATAGCCGGACAGCTCAGGGTGATTCCCTGGCAAGAGAAAAGCTGCTTGAGATCGCAGAAAGAATCTATAAACAATTTGAAGACGAAGTTGTGCCAAATATCACCCTCCCCAGCCGGACCAAAGCAAACCTGGAATATTCCGACGAAAGCGATGTCTGGGTCTACGGTGACAGGGAAAGTGAAAGGAGTGCAAAAACCGTAAAAGGAGCTTTCCAGCTCCTGAAAACGACTTATGCAACTGATTTCCTTATAAACGAGCATCTCACCCAGAACCGCGGCTCAACCCTTCGAGAACTTTATTACATATCCGAAGGCTGGGATGCTGCCAAATTCAAGGAACAGTCTGAAAGCGACCGCCTGATAGAAGACCTCGAACTCCTGACCAGTCTCCAGAGGGAGTATTTCCACATGCGCCCGGAAGAAGACGGGGCTACAATGTTCGGGCCTATTGAAATTTCGGAACAGACAAAACGAGGTGAGAGGAATATCCACTGCCAGAAAGATGTGGGTGAAGGCGGATATCAGATCCCTTTCAACGTGGAAAATGTCGAATTTAAGGGCCACGATGCAAGTATGATTATAGCCATAGAAACAGGCGGTATGTACGCCCGGCTTATGGAAAACGGCTTTGATGAAGCCTATAATGCAATCCTCGTCCATCTTAAGGGTCAGCCTGCACGATCGACCCGCAGGATGATTAAACGCATGAATGAGGAATTGGGCATTCCCGTAGCTGTCTTTACTGACGGTGACCCCTGGTCTTACAGGATTTTTGCGTCTGTAGCTTACGGGGCTATAAAGAGCGCTCATCTCTCAGAATTTATGGCTACACCCGCAGCCAAATTCCTGGGCCTTCAGCCCTCTGACATAGTCGAATACGAACTCTCGACCGACAAACTCACCGAACAGGACATAAATGCACTGCGCAGCGAACTTTCAGATCCGAGATTTGAGTCCGAATACTGGAAAGAACAAATCCAACTCCAGCTCGATATCGGAAAAAAGGCTGAACAGCAGGCTTTTGCCGGAAAAGGACTGGATTTCGTAACTGAAGTTTACCTGCCCAACCGGCTAAAAGATTTGGGCATGATCTAAATACCTGAAAGTTTCATTTGATAACAATCAAGCAGAGCGAGACATCAGGATGATGAAGCTACAACAGAAAATATCGGGAACTTTCAGAAGCATAGAAGCTCCCTACTTCCTACTTTATTCATGAAGCTTTAAAAACATATATAAATTGATAATATAAATAACTTACAGATAAGCTTTCTTTAATTGATTGCTAATCCCTCTAATTGGACCGTTGGTTAAACAATTAAGATTTATTTGATTCAAAAAGTTAGTTTGGCTCACCGATTTTTCTTATTACATCCAGCATGCCATCCTGTTTAAATGGTTTTACTATAAAGCCCATAGACCCTATTTTCACGGATTCCGTTATCAGGGTTCGCTGTCCAAGAGATGAGCTCATTACAACTTTTGCATCGTTATCGATCAAAAGAAATCTATCTATTGATTTTCTACAATCAATGTTTTCTGGCTGAACTTCAAAATTTTCTTGAGTAACTATATCCATTATCACAAGGTCCGGTTTTATCTCTATATATTTTTGAATTGCTTCCTCCCCATCAGCCACTTCAGCAACTACTTCATGCCCATGTTTTAAAAGTATATCTTTTACGACCATTCTCATAAATTCGGCATCTTCAACGATCATAACTCTTGCCATTATTTGCCTTCTTTATTTTTTTCTCTGAAAAAATATGATAAATTGGGCTCCATCCATTTCTTTTCTCAAATCCCCAAAATTTTTATGGATGAAAACTCTATAACAACTCTTAGCAACTCAACTGTATTAGTTTTTTCGGTACATCATGATATTTAATCATCATTCACTTGCAAGAGGTTATCCAGCTTTTTTCATACCCACTTAAAAAAGAAATTAATCCGCAAAATAAACTCAGTATTTAAGGTTGTTAAAAATTAATGGAAAAATAAAGATATTATTTCAAACCGCATTATCTACCTTACTTTTCAACAAATGCGATTTTGAAGTAGCTCAAAATAATCACGATTATTGCTCCAAGTGCGCCACCAAATGCACAAATAAGGATTGTCAAGATTGATATGCTTACCTTCAAACCTAAAGCTCTCGCGATGTATAATATTAATAGCCCGATTACTGCATGAATTGCAAGGTGAAGCATGCTTGCAAATATCTTAAACAGAAGTAACGCCACAATTACAGCTATAGCTAAGATAACAAGTTCAGCAAATACCATAGATGATTAATTGCTTTTTTAGTATTTATTTTCGGCTAATATGCCCTAACCTTGAACTTTCTCCACTTTGCAGATCCTTTTACCTATTTTGAGACGGATTTGAATATAAAATTTTCAATGAGTTTTTATGTACTCAATCATCTTCGGTGTTAACAGGGGGATCAATTCCGGAAGCATGTTAGGCATCAGGTTCTCCATAGCTTTTGGCATAAGTTCAGGAAGTTGCTCTCTCATGTAATCAGGCATGGGAACTTTTCTTTCCACAGCTTTGAGCATCTCGGGCATAACTTTGGGCATGACCATAGGCATTAGCATCGGCATCATGATCGGTATCATGGGTTTCATCAATGCGTCCATGCCCGGCACATATTTGACCATTTTCATCATGGTGGGAAGAGGTGCAGGCATTGCTGCCATCATCTGGGGCATAAGCTCTACCATAAGGGCGGTCATATTCTCAGGCTGCATAAGGGATATCATCCTTTCGAAAGGAACCCAAGATTCCAGGGAGTAGGTAGTTGAGTCCGGAATATCGTAACCAAGGCTCCTTGCCACCAGTGCACCAAGGTCCTGAGCCTGGATGTTAAGATTCCTTTCATCCGCTGCCACACGGAACTGGAAGAGACAGCATGGGCAAAGGGCTGAAATTATATCGGCATTAACGTCAACAGCTTCCTGTAGTCTGAGGCCTCCTAGCCTGTATGCGACAGGAGGATCTGCAATCAGGCTGACTACCGAGCCGCAGCAGTGAGCCCTTTCACGGTTGTATTCAAGTTCTCTGAACTTAATGCCGGGTATTGACTTCAATAGCTCTCTAGGTGGTTCGTAAATCTTGCCTCCTGCCCTTCCCAGGTGACATGAATCGTGCCAGACGACAACTTTGTCCAGAGGCTGCTTGAATTTCGGCTTAAGGACATCGAGGCGTTCAGCCAGGACTTCGGAATAGTGCTTTGTTTCGAACCCGTATTCGATTCCAAGTTTTTTCGCCCATTGAGGGTACACCGTATGCCACATGAGCCAGCAGGCCGGGCAAGAAGTTATCACCGTTTTTACTTCTCTCATTTTCATATTTGCAATATTCATGCGCATTATCGTTTCAAAAACGTCCCACTTTCCGGCAACAAGCATTGGGATTCCGCAGCAGGCTTCCTTGTCAAAAAGCCCTGTAAATTCAACTCCTGCGTCATCGAGCATATGCACTGCTCCGATGGCAACATCTTTTTCTATAAAAGATGCAGTACAGCCTGCAAAGTAAGCATAATCGGCTTTATCCTTCATTTTTGCCCGGATATCCGCCGGAATCCATTTATCCCGGTCTTTTCCGTAGTTCGCCCAGATATTCCCCTCTTTCAAAAGACTTGCAGCCATTATCTCGAAGGGCGGAAATGTCATTTTCTTCTTTTCATCTATCAACTTTCCGCGCATGGTCATCCAGGCACGTTCTACTGGCATATCCAGCTCGCAGCGGGAGTCGCACATCTCGCAGGTCGTGCAGGAAAGAAAAGTATCCGTTTGTCTTTTGTCAAGCTTTTCCCGGCCTGCTAGGTATTCCTTAATGAAGAACCATTTGCCCCTCGGAGATTGGGATTCCCAGCCTCTGCCGTAGTACTGGTCACATTCGCTCACACAATATCCGCACTGCGAACAGGCATATGCAAGTTGCGCAACCTCTGCAGGTATGTCTTTTTCATCTTTGAAGGAAACGGCGCCTATCCCGGACATATTCCCCACAAGCCTCCCCATAGGTTCGAAGGTGGAACCAAGGGATACGGCGGTGTTAATTAGCCCTTTTCCTTCAAGGGT
>JAUPKV010000104.1 GCA_030837265.1 Methanobacteriota archaeon | reverse complement strand
GAAAAATTACAAAATACCGCTAGTATGCACAACTAACATAACCTTACTAAAAATCGTAATACAAAAAATGTTAGTTCTCTTGTATTGTCTGGTTATTATAATGAAAAATACCATTTCAATGCAGATTTTTCCACAATTGCCTATGTGTTTGTTTTCTCGATCATTACATCATATATAGGAATATACTTCTTTCTTTCGATAACCCCCCATCAAATACAAAACAAGTATAAGATACACATAGGCACTTTTCTTGGTGTCTGCTGATGCCTATTTAAATAAGTGTTATTAAATGGGAAATATAAGGCCTTTTATGAAATAATGGATTTTAACAGTCGTAGAACCCTTAAGACAATCGGGAGTTTAGTAAAAGTTTCAAAGAGAATAATATCAGGACATAACACACACTAAAATATGACAAAACGTAATAAATGAACAGTTTTTGTTCACCTTCTTCATTTGCGCATATTATAAACGATAAGAAAAATTTAATATAATCCAACTTTAAGAATATTTTTCAATATAAAGAAAAGGTGAGTGCTAGAGTACCTGCCGCAAGTAGGATGAGATCGAAACGCAAAAACAAAAAGTAAGACTGAGCACTTACATAGAAATTAAACCATCTGTCAGGGCACAAAAATAAAAATAGTCCTTTACTTTAACCCCAATTTGATCACTCAAATTATCTTATTGCGAAGGTTTTCAACGATTTTGTAAAATGCGCTGATTTTTGCAACGGGACCGAAATTCCTATCTTTTCCCCTTCTTATTATATTTGAAAACCCTTAAATACAGCAGCATGTGATTTTCCAATATTGTTGGCGTACTTGCCACGACTGTCAAAAGTAGGTATTACTGTCTCCGGTGCTAGATCCTTAGTACCCGCGGCGAAATAACTTAGGTACTTTTTTTTATTGTTCCTAAGTATTTTCGCAAACAAGCTCATTTATTTAGTTCAAATAAATTGTATATTTCTTAGGTTATTTCGTTACGACTCCTTAGTGTCAATAACATGAGATCTTTGTGCCAATCAGTATCATTTAAAGTATGACTAAGAGCTAAGATTAAACTAACACACTGTCCCCACAATACCAGGCAGGGCAAACACTGCAGTATGTTAGTGGACACCACAATTAGTGCATATATAATCCACCATCTACTAAGAAATTCTGCCCTGTAATGTACTTTCCTGTCTCTACGAAAAACAGAATTATAGAGGCAATGTCTTCAGGCTCTCCGATCCTTGCAAGTGGAATGTCTTGCTCACAACGTTGTCGATTCTGTATATCCTCAAGCTGATAACGGTTCTGCACTTCTCTCGTATCAATAAAACCCGGAGTGACGGTGTTTACCCGTATCTTTGGAGCTAATTCCATTGCCATACACTTAGTTAAGACTAATACCCCTGCTCTGGCACTGCAGTAATTCGTTCCGTTCTTCCTTCCTTTAAGCCCCGTAACAGCTCCGATATTGATGATATTCCCAGTTGTTCCTTCATATCGCCGTGCAAACTCTTGCGAGCACATAAAGGTTCCTTTCAGTATCGTGGATATTACCGTATCCCATTCATCATCTGTCATTTCTAAAAATGGTCTGTCCCTGTTAACACCTGCAATATTAACAAGAACATCCAGCCTTCCAAAAACCTGATAAGCCTGTTTAAACATCGATTGAACTTCACTTCGTGATCTGATGTCTGCCTGAATGGCAATCACATGAGGCGTCTTCTCACTATTTGCCAACTCTTCAGCAAAAGCCTCTACCTGATCATCGGTACGATGATGATTGAGTATTATTCCATAGCCTTCTCCAGCAAAGGCTCTAGCAGTTGCTCTACCGATATCACTCAATGCTCCAGTAATAAGCACAACTTTGTACTTTGTAGTGTTCATACAATCCTCTCATTCACAATCTTGTTTTTCGAAGTAGTCCAATCCCTCCGAAAAAGGATCTAACTTCGGATAAAGATAGATTACGTATTAAATTAATTTATCTCGATGGAGTATCACCAGCATTTCCGACAAAACCTATGTTTTATCCCAAAATAATTTAAGGATACAACATGTTAGTCTTTGGTTTGTCTAAATTTATCTATTAACCATTGTGAAGTCAATAAACTTATTACTAATTTTCATGTCCGCAGACTTCTTGCAGTAAATTTGATTTGAATCTTAACATATTCTTTACCAAAAAGGGGAGTTAATGTCAGTAAATTTTTCGAGTTTAACCTTTTTTGCCAGTGACCGGAAAAATGCTCGCAAATAAGCATTCGAGTGTTGAGGGAAGTTTTCAGTTATGAAATTGGCCAGCTACTAATGTAAATTTAAGAAATAATGCCATTCTCATGCTACTGAATTATCCAAACTTGTAATAAGAGTAATGTGAATTTAAATTATTAATGGATAAGTATTTAAATACTCAAATATTATTATAGTTTTTAAGAACATTGATTGCCTTTTTCAAAAAAATAGGAACTAATGTGCGAAATAATTGGGAGTTGGAGAGGATGAAAAATTCTCCATAAAGATACCTTATGGTAATGCAAAGCCTAATTTTATGAAAATTTGAGGATTATGAACAATTCTTACAATCTTAGTGCCGACGAACTGGAAATAAGAATTAAGGAACGTACTGCCGAGTTGGAAAAATCCAACCGGGTTTTACGTGCTGAGGTCCTCGAACGCAAGCGTGTGGAGAATGAGTTGATAAAGACCAGGGAAAAACTTGAAGCTGAGATCAGAGGCATTGGAATCCTTCACCGACTGAGCACCCGTCATACTGAAGGAGACAGGGACCTGTCTTCGATTTTGCAGGAAATGGTTGAGGTTGCTATTGCAATAACCGGTGCGGACAAAGGAAGCTTACAGGTTCTGGATTCTTTGGACGGAAAACTAAGAGTTGTAGCCCAGAGAGGTTTTGACCATCCTACATTAGAATTCCTTGAATCCCCGGACCTGGAAGAAACAGACTCATACAAGACTGCAGTTAGGCGAATGGAAAGCGTAATTGTAGAGGACATCACTCAAAGTTCAATCTTCAAAGGGGGCAATTCTCTGAGCTTGCTGAAAAATGAAGGGATAAGGGCGGTTCTACTCACACCTCTGTTCAGCCGATCCGGAAAGTTGCTAGGCTTTAATTCCGTCTTTTTTAGTCAGATCCACATGCCAGTTGAGCATGAGCTAATTTTAATTGATATTCTGGCCCGGCAGGTTGCGGATATAATTGAGTGGAAGTTATCAGAGGAGTCACTTCATCACATCGAACAACCAATAAGAATAAAGTCAGATACTATTGTTTCGCCTTTTGGAGAGACAGTGGACTTGAAACTTTCCGAAATTGTCGATGCCCAGGCAATCCAGTCTCTCATGGATGATTTCAATAAACTTACTCATATTTCCGTTGGTCTAAACGATCTGAACGGAAATGTTCCTGCAAATGCTGGTTGGCAGGATATCTGCACCAAATTCCACAGGACTCATCCCGAAGCCTGCAAGCACTGTATAGAAAGTGATATTAATCTATCCTGTGGCATTGTCCCTGGAGAGTTTAAACTGTACCGTTGCAAGAACAATATGTGGGACATCTCGACCCCGGTAATGGTAGGTGGCCAGCAGGTTGGCATTCTCTTCACCGGGCAGTTCTTTTTTGATGACGAACCCCTGGACTATGAACTTTTCCGATTCCAGGCAAGAAAATACGGCTTCAATGAGGAGGAATACATAGCAGCGCTAGAAAAGGTACCGCGGCTGAACAGAGAGACTGTTGAAACAAGTACAAACTTTCTCATGAAGCTTGCCAACATGATCTCACAAATAAACTACAGCAATATCAAGCTTGCTCACTCGCTGGCAGAGAGAGATTGTCTTATTGACGCGCTCCGGGAAAGTGAGAAGCGCGAGAGAGCTCGATCTGACGAATTGGCTGCAGTACTGGATTCCGTGCCTGCTGCCGTGTGGATAGCGCACGATCCTAAAGCGCTTCATATAACTGGTAACCGGTTATCCTGTGAATGGTTACACACTCCCAGGAATACAAACTTTTCCAAGTCTGCTCCAGAAGGAGAGAGGCCGGAGATGTTCAGGTTAATTAAAGAAGGAGTGGAGATCCCACCAGAAGATATGCCGCTGCAGATGTCGGCTGCAGGTACTGATTTAAACGACTACGAAATAGATATCATATCTGATGGTAAGATACGACATTTATTGGGCAACGCCAGACCCATGCGTGATGAGCGGGGCAACCCATACGGATCCGTTTCTGCATTCATAGATATCACAGAGCGTAAGCGCATAGAACAGGAACGTGAGATGACAGTGGCGTTCTTGCGCCTTGTGAACGAGAGCAAGGGGACAGATGAACTGGTCCATTCTGCAGTTAGTTTTTTCCGTGAGCGCTCAGGCTTAGAGGCAGTCGGCATCCGGATTAATGAAGGGGGAGACTTTCCATATTTCGAATCTTGCGGGTTCTCAGAAGAATTCGTGAGAATGGAGAACAGCCTCTGCGCCAGGGACGAGACCGGACAAACTATCTGCGATAACACAGGCAACCCGATTCTGGAGTGTATGTGCGGCAATGTAATTTGCGGGCAGTTCGACACTTCGAAGCCTTTTTTCACGGATAGAGGAAGTTTCTGGACCAGCAGCACCACTGAACTGCTGACCGGCACAACCGACGCTGATCGCCAGGCTCGCACACGCAATCGGTGTAACGGTGAAGGATATGAATCCGTTGCCCTGATCGCTCTGCGCGTGGGTGAGAAAACTCTGGGCCTTCTCCAGTTGAATGATAGGCGCAAAGGGCAGTTTTCCTCGGAGACGATTGCTATGTGGGAACGGCTGGCTGACTATCTGGCCGTGGCCCTGGCAAAGGCACGTGCAGAAGAGAAATTGCGTGCAGCTTATGGGAACCTTCAGGTGCAATCAGTGGAACTTCAGGCTAAGTCCAAAGATCTCATGGAGACCAATAAGGCACTACAAGAGAGCGAGGACAGATTTCGGTCCGTCCTTGAGAACTCACTTGATGCAGCGTACAGGCGAGACCTTCAGGCTGACAATTACGATTACTTGAGCCCGGTAATAGAGCAGCTCACAGGCTTCTCTGCCAGTGAGATGAGTACGATTAGCATTAATGAAGCTCTGGATCACATGCATCCCGATGACCGTTCCCTGGTCGCTGCAGAACTAACCAGGGCATTAGCTGAAGGCATGGGAACCTTCGAATATCGTTTCCAGTGTAAGGACGGAAAATACCGCTGGCTTGCCGATTATTTCAAGGTGATCAAGGATCGGAATGGCAGTCCCCGCTTCATAAGTGGTGTGGTCCGTGACATTACCGAGCGCAAACGGGTCGAGGATACGTTGGCTTTCGAGCGGTCTCAGCTTTTGTCCATTTTCGATGGGATGGACGACATGGTATATGTGGCTGATCCATACACCTACGAGGTGCTGTACGCGAATAAGGCGATGAAGGAGAAGTTCGGTGGTGGATACGTGGGAGGGACATGCTACCGGAAGTTCCAGCGGAGGGACTCTCCCTGCGATTTCTGCACCAATCCGATTATTTTAAAGGAGAGGGACAAGCCCTGCCATTGGGAATATTACAACCCCATAGTGAAGCGGTATTTCATGATCATGGACCGGATCATCAAGTGGCCGGACGGCCGGGATGTGCGGTTCGAGATCGCTAAGGATATTACCGAGCGTAAAAGGGCTGAGGAAGCTCTCAGATCCTCAAATATTTATAATCGAAGCCTCATTGAAGCCAGCCCGGATCCCTTAGTGACCATCGGGCATGATGGCAAAATTAAGGATGTGAATGGAGCTACAGAACAGGTTACCGGATACTCTAGAGATGACTTGATAGGAACTGATTTTTCAGATTACTTTACTGAGCCTGAAAATGCCCGCAAAGGTTATCAGCGGGTATTCATTGAAGGCAAGGTTTGGGATTATCCATTGGAGATTCATCATAAGGATGGCCACATAACTCCTGTTCTGTACAATGCTTCGGTTTATAGAGACGAGAATGGAGAGGTTATTGGGGTTTTTGCCGCAGCACGTGACATTACCGAGCGTAAAAAAGCTGAAGCAGCTCTAAGAAAGGTACATGATAATCTGGAAAATCTGGTGGAGGAGCGAACAGAGCAACTCGAAAAAGCTTATAATTCGTTAAAGGAAAGTGAAAAAGGTCTTGCGGAAGCTCAGAGAATGGCTCATATTGGAAACTGGAGATGGGATATTACAACTAATGAGCTGCTCTGGTCAGATGAGGTTTATCGTATCTTTGGACTTAACTCTCGAGAATTGAAAGTAACTTATGATTTATTTTTAAACTTTGTACACCCTGATGACCGCAATTACCTGATTGATGCAATTACGGAATGCCTAAAAGGAAGTCCTTTAGATGTTGAATACCGGATAGTTCTGACTGATGGGGAAGAACGCATAGTCCATACGGAAGCCGAATCTATTTATCATGAGGGAAATATCCCGGTTCAAGCAAAAGGAATAATTCAAGACATTACTGAGCGTAAAAAAGCTGAGAAAGAACTGGATAAATTAAACAGAATCAGAATAAAGGAAATTCATCACAGGATAAAAAATAACCTGCAAGTAATATCCTCTCTGCTGGATTTGCAGGCAGAGAAGTTGCAGAACAAAGAGTTTATTGAGGATACGGAGGTTCTGGAAGCTTTTGAAGAAAGCCAGAACAGGATCCTCTCAATGTCTCTTATCCATGAAGAACTCTATAAAGGGGAAGGAACCGATAAACTGAATTTCTCGGCTTATGTGCAAAGATTAGCCAGGAACCTTTTCCAGGCTTATAGAGTAAACAGCAGGAATGTCCGCCTGGACATGGACCTGGAAGAAAATTCCTTCTTTGATATGGATGCTGCTATCCCGTTAGGAATAATTGTGAATGAGCTTATTTCCAATTCACTCAAACATGCCTTTGACGAGGATCAGGAAGGAGTAATTCGAATAAGGCTTTGCAGAGAAGCACAGAAAGAAGATATTGATGATACATATGAATCGCTATCTCTTTTCAACCTGATAATTTCAGATAATGGTAGAGGCCTTCCAGAAAACATAGAACTTGAAAATCTTGAATCACTCGGACTGCAGCTAGTAAATATCCTTGTTGACCAGCTAGATGGAACAATCGAGATTAAGCGAGCATATGGAACGGAATTCAGGATTTCATTTAAGATAACTGAAATGGATAAATAAGTAACGGAAATACAGTAATATACGAAACAGTATGCTAATGGATTTCTGAAACAAGGCTTAGTATTACTCCATTTTAGAATTATCTTAATTATAGCTCTTCGATTCTGGAGTACATAGTGAATTAAATTTTGGACTTAAATAAAAATCGATGATTAGTTTTATATTGTTTATTTTCTCATGTTTATTTTCTCAAGTTATTTCTCATGCTTATTCTCTCAAGTTATTTCTCATGTTTATTTTCTCAATGTTTAAATAAAATGTAACGAATCTATGGAAAAAATTAAATGTCAAGAATCATGCTAATAGACAGTTATATTCTTGAGAAATGAACCTGAAGCATAAGCCATAGAAAAAATTTAAAATTCAAAAGTCACCGAATGACCTTTAAAATTCATTTTCTCCAGGATTCAGCTGCCAATGCGTTTGCTTATTGATCAATTATTAGCAAATATTAGCAAATCGGTTTGACTTGTTTAGCTAAATGATAATCGATCCCTGTAGGATTGATTACTGACTGGTCGATTACTGAGTAGTGACTTATCAATTAACTTTTAACCCACTTACTTACTTGCTTACTTATTTACATACTTACTTGCTATATTTATACTACATGAAGAGGATGTACTGATTCAATGAGCGTGGATATTAATAATAAAGAACTTTCGGAAAATGCTCCCCCGTCTGATAGTAATGATGTATCGGACAACAAGATTTTTGACGACTCCAAACTTTTAAAACTGGATGGAGTAAAAACCCAGGGACTAAACCCTTATCCTCATAAGTTTGAAAAAACCGATGATATCCCCGATATCCTGAAAAAATTTGAGGATTTTGAGAAAAATGAAGGCTTAGCCGTTAGAACTGCAGGTAGACTGTATAATATTCGCAGGATGGGAAAGATGATATTTGCCGACCTCGGAGACCAGGCTGGCAGAATTCAGATTCTAATAAGAAAAGGAAATCTTCCTGAGGAAGAGTTTGAAACATTTAAAAAGTTTGTAGACTCCGGAGATATTGTAGGAATTCAGGGCGTACTTGTCAAAACACAGAGAGGTGAGAACTCTATCAGTGTAACTCAATTATCTCTGCTTTCAAAATCCCTCTGTTCGCTTCCTGAAAAGTTCCATGGCTTAAAAGATATCGAGACAAGATACAGGAAGAGGTATCTGGACCTCATATTTAATGTTGAAAAGAGGGACATTTTTGTCATGAGGAGTAAATTAGTCTCCGAAATCCGAAGGTTCCTTTCCGAAAGAGAATTTCTGGAATTTGAGACACCTGTTTTGCAGGGTGTGTACGGAGGCGCAAACGCAAGACCTTTTATAACCCACCATAACTTTCTCGATCAGGACCTCTTTCTCAGGATTGCGCCTGAACTCTATCTTAAGAGGCTTGTGGTCGGAGGGTATGAAAAAGTTTTCGAGATCTGCAAAAACTTCAGGAATGAAGACATCGACACGACACATAACCCGGAATTCACGATGATAGAGGTTTACGAAGCCTACAGTGACTATAATGATATGATGAACATGACTGAAGCCCTGATTTCAGAGATCATGTTAAACCTTAACGGCAGCTACGAAGTCAAAATGGGTGAAAAGACTATTAACCTCCGTCCCCCCTGGAAACGAATTTCGATGGACGATGCCTTAAAAGAGTATGCCGGGCTAGATGTATTTTCACACACCCTTGAGGAACTGAAGAATATCGCAATTGAAAACCGTATCGAGGATTACGAAAAAGCAAAGACCCACGGAGAGTTCCTCGCCCTACTTTTTGAGGGCCTGGTTGAAGACAAGCTGATAAATCCGGTATTTATATACGATTTCCCTGTGGAAAACTCCCCCCTTGCTAAGAGCCACCGGGAAAAACCAGGTTTCGTCGAGAGGTTCGAGCTCTTTGTTAATGGATGGGAACTTGCAAACGGCTATTCCGAGTTGAATGACCCTCTTGAGCAGAAAAAAAGGTTTGAAGAACAGGATAAGAAAAGAAAATTGGGAGATCTTGAGGCACAGACAATTGATTACGATTTCATAAACGCACTCGGATACGGCCTGCCCCCTACTGGAGGCATGGGACTCGGGATAGACAGGCTTACTATGATCCTTACAGGCCAGGAATCAATCAAGGAAGTAATCCTTTTCCCGCAGATGAAAAAGGAAGATTGATCACAATTCAAAGTAAAATCAGGATGAAGTATCTGGGGAGTTCCTCCCCTTTCTGATTTATTGAAGCTTTTTAGATTGTTTTTCATGTTTCTGTTTTAAACCTGCTCCTCAATAAATAGAGAATAACTTCATAAGCTGATCCGTCTCTTACTCACCTTTTTAATCTACTTTTAAAAATAATAATTGTTATAATATTTGTTTTCTTATGTACTAAAAAAGAGATCCGGTGTAAAAGCATTATGACACTTACAATAGTATATTGGATTACAATAGT
>JAUPKV010000103.1 GCA_030837265.1 Methanobacteriota archaeon | reverse complement strand
TATTACTTATCTAATTGCTGAACTTTAAGAACATGTAAGAGTTTTAGAGGCTCGTTTGAATCAAAATAATCAAAACAGCAATAAACCTCCTTCTACTGATACTTTTTTATAAGTAAGCCATATAATACATTTATTTTAGCTTTATTTTCTGAAAATGAGAAAAGGACAGAAAATAAAAGACTGTAAGGTCTTTTTAAATCCAGTCTACGGGAAGAGAAGAGGTATTTTGATTTGTTTACTTTGTATATTATTCCAATATAGTTTTTAAAATCAGCTATGAATTCCTTTATTAACCATGTATGCAACTATTTCTGGATTCATGGTGCTTTCCTTTGAAACCTTTTCCCCAATTGTTTCAGCATCTTTTCCTTCGACTTTCATTTTCTTTATTTTTTCCATCATCGAATAAGGCATGCTGTAATACTCTGCCATATCCTTCCTGTGACCCCAGATGTCTCCCTCAATAAACTGGATTCTTTTCATCTCAAGAAACATTTCAACTGACCGTGAAATCTTACGTTTGTAGGACTGAGGTAACTGAATTACTTCAACTTTCGGGCAGGCTTCAACCAATTCAAAAATATCTTTGTTCGAAGGCCTAAACGCCACATGAACTATTTGTTCGTCAGGGTTGAGCGAAGAGATTTCCTCTCTGGAACTAACTACTCTGATCTGCATGTTTTTTCCCCCACAATAAATGTTTTTATTTAAACTCCAATATAAATACTAATTACATATTATATATATTTATCTAATTGATTCATAATTTTTGATATAGTTTGGAAGCTTTCTGCTCGTTTAAATATATTCATAAATAATAAAGTACATTAGGTTTGTTAGAGGGAATACTCGTGCAGAAATTTCTAGAAATACTTGTTTGTATATTGGCAATAATAGGTCTTGCCTGTATTTTAAAGCACATAATGCATTGCGAAGAAGGCTGTTGTTTGTGCGGCTTGTGTGACTGCTTAGAAAAAGACGAAAAAACATCAAGTACAACTTCATCATTTAAAATAAAAGTAGATTAAAAAACCAGTAAAGCAGAGAATCTGCTCAGAATTATTTTTATATTCTGTACAATTCTTAGTACATTCCAACTTTTTTAAAATATAATAACGTTTTTAAATAAAATTATACTGTAGAAATTTATTTATGTTTTCGATCCCATTTTTATTTGGGGGAAATAGATGTATAAAACGGATAAGGAAGTAAAAGACTTTAAAAAATTAAGTGCAGAAACTTACACAAAGAATCTGGAAGCTCGTTGGGATAAAATCAACCCCGAAACTCCAGGATTTGATAAAGAAATAAAAACAAAAAGCGATCGCCTTGTTAAAGCCTTAGAGGATCTAAAGCAAAAAAATAGAAGATTAAAAAAAGAGCTAAAAATTTAAAGAATAATAACTAATAATAACTAATAATAACTAATAATTTCTAACTTAGTTTTATTATTGACACAACTTAAATATTTAAAGCACGAGTGGGATTCGAAACTATTGACAAGCTCATTCCCATTCCAAAGAAGCATACTGTTCTTTTAATCACACTAAGAGTTACTTTAGATTTTACTCTACAGCTTAAGATAATTTAATCCTTTTTTATAATAGAATATCGATTTTATTTTTATCATAGTCAACAGTATAATAAACTTTAAGTTTAAATAAAAAAAGAGTCATAAAATACTAAATTAGTTTTACATCAAGACAAAATCAAGAAGCTTCACTTCTGAGAAAATGTTTCGCCCACAGTTCCCGGTTAATCCCTGTGATTTTACAGTTTAATCTTTTAAAGGAATTATAGATAAAGCGGCAATTAATAGGAAACGATAAAATGAGGAAATTTCCAAAGGCAGTACTGGCTACTCTCATACTTTTAATTGTATGTGCATTCATTGCAACATATGTGCTTACTCCGGATTCTAAGTTAACAAAGACCTACAGTTCAGGAGAAACTACCCCAAAATCTCCTCAATCAAACAGTGGATATGACTCTGGCACTATGACATATAAAAACGTTAATTCTGAAGTATTCAATTGTATGAAACAAAAACTTGCAGCAGTCGGCGTCCAGATACCTCAAGGAAATGAGGGTGATATTGAAGGGCATGGAGCAAAAGTTCATTTTAAATGGGACGGTGTGTCTAATCTTACTCTTTCGGTAAAGGATAAGCCATGGTATATTTCACAAGAAACAATTACTGGGAAAATTCATGACTTTGTGCTCGAATGTGGGGGCGGGGGAGATTAAAATAATAATCAGAGTTCGTGTTTGTTTAGGGTGGTGGAAGAATTCATGACAAGTGGGAAATAGTCAAAATCACTTCCTATAACCCTGTAGGGCAGGTCGCTAATTCCATCTAAGTTCAAGTCCTCCGCAGTTTGCGAAAAACCTGCACCTATAGGATTTGCCCAGAAGTTTCCACCGAGGTATGGACCCTTTACAATACTCGTGCCCTTGTTTTTCGTAATGTTCCAGGAATTGTTGTTGCTGTTTTCGATTCTTGTGTTTATCGTGTTATTAAAATAATTGTTATAGATGAGGTTATCGGCAGAATTGTCCAGTAAATAGATACCTGACAACTTGCTGGAAGTAATTATATTATTGTAAAGATTATTGTTGTGGCATTCTTCTCTGAAATAAATCCCGGTGCTGGCATTAGAAATCGAGTTATTAGATACTCTGGAACCTAAAACAAAATCGAAGACAATCCCGTAAGTGCAGTCTTCAATCCGATTATCACTAATAACGGTCTTTGCCTGGACATCATAAATATCAATTCCAGAACTGCAATTAATGATTGAGTTCCCGGAAACAAGATTGTCTCCACCGCAGCAGGCAATGCTTATTCCATCACCATTTGAAAGTTTATTCTGCAGTATTATATCGTTCCAGCAGTGTGCTCCCAGGATGATATTTCCATTCTCAATTACATTATTGAATAACAGGTTTCGGCTACATTCTTCATCAAGCCAGATCCCGTCTCCGGAAAAGATATTCTGCGAGAGAGTATTGTTCATGGAGTCCTGCAGATAGATTCCGTACAGGTTTTTGGAAATATTATTCTTCTCGATTGTGCAGTTATTTGCATGTTTGAGGCAAATCCCTGCCGGATAGCAGGAAGTTCCTTCCGGTGTCCCTGTAGCCCTGTCAGGTTCTTCACCTGAACCTGTTATATTAAACCCGCTTACAGTTACATTATCCGCTTCAATCTGAAACACACTTGAATTCCCATCCGGTGACTTTATGAGCACGACGCCGGAACTACCAGGGTCTGATATTACCTTCACTCCGGATACGTTGATAGTAATATTTTCCTGATAAACTCCAGGCTTAATGACAATAAGATCCCCTACAGTAGAATTATTTACGAAACCTTGAATCGAATTTCCCGGTTCCACATAAACAGTCCTTGCATCTCCGGCGTCTACTGAAACCAGGAACAAAATAATTACCAATGAAATATCCACAAACTTGATGAAATAATCTCCGTCTCCATTAAGCCCCATTTCCTAAATAGCCCCCCATAACTTGAAAGCAACCTCAGATCATTAGCTTAACTTTGAATTCACCCAAAGTTAAGATTACAGCTTATTACAAGTTGCCATAATATTATACAATATACTGTCACCCGTTACTATATATAACAACTCATTTTCTATTTTAGGGGTAACAAGCAATTTAAAAATAATATAAAATATCCTTTAACCATGAAAACAATCTGAAGTTATGTGGACTACTACTGAAAAAATTATAATTACTACCGTCGATTTATAAAATCCATATTTTATATAAGTTAATCATATATCATATAATATGAATCTCTGGGGTTTTGGGCTATATTTAGTGTTGATACTTGTCTGGATAGGTTCACTTTTCGCTTTATGTAAGTTGATAAAAAAGTAAAAAGAATTTGAAGAAATCGAAATTATGACCGGCATATTTCCAATTTACTTCACAGTTTTTTATCTGCACTTAATCATCAATTGAGTGGAGAATGTATTTAGTATTCGGAGCTGCAGCCACAATACTGTCGCTAGATGCTGTTCGTGGAGTATCTTCATCGTATCCGGTATATAATCCGACCGATGAGAAATGGCTTGCAAGTATCCCGTATTCCTTAAGGATGTCATTCTGAGATCCCTGGCCATCGTATAAGATAACAAGGTCCTTTGCATCATGAGGGAAGTAAGTATAATCCTTGAAATTGGTCAGGAAAAGTTTATACTCCGGATTATAGCTATGGATCTTGTCTAGCCAGACATCTCGCTCTTTATCACTGAGGTGATTTGGATTTCCTGTTAATTTCCACTCCATGTCAACATTTATACCAATTATATTTTTGTGATGTCCGTACCTTGAGAGTATAATATCCATCAATTCAGAAGCATCAGCCCCATTTGGCTGAATCGAGAGAATCACCTTTCGTCCATCTTTCTCGAAAGTATCCAGGTATGGTTCTACCTTGTCGGTCTCGTCAGAGCTGTAGATAGATCCTTGCTTTTCGAAAGGAAAAGGCACGTAAGCGAGCTTATTTGCATGTGCCTGAGTAACTACGAGGTCAACAATTCCATGTTCACCTCCAAATTTATTGGCATCGGCTGACCATTGTGCAGCAGGTTTAGAGAAATCGCAATTATTCCAGGCACCTTCTAAAGGCATTTTTTCAGTTCCAGTGCTTCTTTGGGTGTCAGAATTTGCTCCTTCGGTTTTGTTAATTGATGAGCCACCCAGTACAGCAGGTACGGTTGTTAATATAAGGCATGTTACCAGGAATAGGGTTCCTAGCTGTTTTTTTATCATTGAATCACCTTTGGGTTGGATTTCGGATTAGATTTAAATAAAATTTATAGGGAACTTATAAGTTTTATCACCAAAGCGATGTTTTGCTAAGATCGACTGATATCAGGAATAGGGATCCTGTCAATCCTTTCAGCTCCACATCACTTTGGGTTGTGGCTTTATGTGCTTCTTGAGATTCCTACTTAATCAGGACATTTAGTTATCGTGGATGTTTACATTAGTTTCTTTAGTATGGACGTGTGCTATGTCAGGACCAGCTAAGTCATGGAAATTGTTGCCGTAAACTTCTATGTTAGTAACAGCATTTTCAAGTTCCAGACCAGCATATCCGCCACCGGATGTGCTACAATCATTGTTTGCAAACACCCCATCAGTGACAATATCGAATCGAGTGGACGAATTAGTCCGGTTAATGAAGGTACAATTCTTGACTGTAATGTCTTTGACATTATAGGCATACACTCCATCATGTCCGCACTTGTTTACTGTTACTGAATCTATCATTACGTTGCTGGATTTTGAAATAAGCATGGCATCATTACATCCGTTCTGGAATGTAACATCCTGTATTGTTAACCCATCAACGCCTATGAGTGTTGCCATGTTGAAAATAGACCAGCCGAGAGTTATGTGAGGATAATAATCGCTCTGGCTCCCATCAACTGTTAAGTTTCTTATTGTAACATCGGATGCAGAATTGCCTTTAATCATGAGCATAGCTTTTTCATTTGCAATACTGCTTCCACGTCCTCCCCATTCATTTAATCCTGGGGCAAGCTTAATTTTTGCTCCCGAATCTCCTTCAAGGACTGTGTTACTGCCGATTCGGAGAGAATCGCCGATTTCATAAGTAAATGGTCCTTTAAGATGGACGATCGTGCCAGGCTGGCTTGCTGCATAATCAAGCGCCTGGTTAATCTGGGCATGATCATCTTTTCCATCGCAGTTGACGTCTCCACTTCCATCTCCGGCAATATTTATAATTTGTTTATTTTCTCCGCCCAGTACAGCAGGTACGGTAGTTAAAATAAGGCATGTTGCCAGGAATAGGGTCCCTAGCTGTCTTTTTAGCATCGTATCACCTTTGGGTTGGATTTTAGGATTAGAGTAAACTCAAATTCGAAGGAAGGTTAATTTTTTTCTAAACCCAATGCTACTGTTAAAAGAGTGCTTGTTGTCAGGAATAGGGATCCTGGCAATCTCTTCAGTATCGCATCACCTTCGGGCGAGTTTTTTAGAATTTGAGAAAACTCACAACTTTAGTTATCTTTTGTGTATATTTTTCCCGAAGCTGAACGGTTGTTAAAATAAGGTCCGTTTCTGAGGAATAGGGCTCCTAGTTCCTTTTTTAGCATCGTATCGCCT